>DYZF01000243.1 GCA_020741375.1 Tessaracoccus flavescens | reverse complement strand
TGGCTCAGCCCACACTGATGGTGAGCGTGCCCAAGCTGTTCGAGACGGTCTACACGACGGCGCACGCCAAGGCGGCCGGCTCGCCCGCAAAGCGCAGGATCTTCGCTTGGGCGCTTCGGGGGGGGCGCCATGCTCAGTACGCGTCGCGCGCAGGACGCGGCATCGGTGGCGGCCTCAAGCTTCAGCTGGCGCTGGCCGACAAGCTCGTGCTGAAGAACGTGCGCGATGCAATGGGTGGGCCGAAGGCAGTGCTGGCCTGCGGTGGCGCGCCGCTGCGGCCGGAGATCGAGGAGTTCTTCTCGTCGGTGGGCATGCCGATCAGTCCCGGGTACGGACTGACCGAGGCGTCGCCGCTGGTGTCGTTCAACTCGCCCGGCGACTTCAAGGAAGGCACCGCTGGCAAGGTGCTTCCCGGTGGTGAGCTGCGGATCGCCGAACTGGGCGAGATCCTCTACAAGGGCCCCAACGTCATGCTCGGCTACTGGAACAATCAGGAGGCCACCGACGAGGTGATCAAGGACGGCTGGCTGTACACCGGCGACGTCGGGTACGTCGACACCGACGGCTTCCTCATGATCACCGACCGCCTCAAGGACATCATCGTCACCCTGGGTGGCAAGAACGTGGCGCCGCAGCCCATCGAGGGCTTGATCCTGTCTGATCCGCTGTTCGAGCACGCCGTCCTGTTGGGCGACAACCGCCCGTTCGTCACGCTGCTGGTGAAGCCGTCGCTGCCGCAGGTGGAGGCGCTCGCCGCCGCCAACGCTTGGAAGGGCGAGGTGCAGGACTGGTTGGAGAGCAACGAGCTGCTGGAGGAGCTGCGCAAGCGCGTCGAGGCTCTCACGGCGAAGCTGCCCAGCCAGGAACGGCCTAAGGAGACGCAGGTCGTGCGGGAAGAGTTCACGATGGACAACGGGCTGCTGACGCCCACGCTGAAGGTTCGCCGCCGCGAGGTGGAGAGGCGGTTCAAGGCGATGGTGGACGAGATGTACGCCCGCTTGGAGGCCCGCCGCAAGGGCTGAGCGCCGCGCCGGTAACGCTCGCTGAGCAGCACGCTCGCGACGGAGTCGCGTGGTGCTGACGAAGGGCGCCTCGTTCGCTGATTGAGTAGTCGGCGCTTCCGGTTGATTGAGTAGTCCGCGCGATGGAGTCGCCGGGCTGATCGAAATCTCGCGTGCCTTGGGCTGGGGCGAGCGGGACGGGGATGGGGCCTTCTCGCCCAGGGTCTGTTCACGCGCTTATCGCGCGCGTGAACGCCCCAACGCCCGACCCACCGCGAAGGCCCCATCCCCGCCCCACTCTCGACCTGTTGGTGGCAGTCCGCGCGCGCCTTGGTTTGAGCACTAATTGAGGCTCAACGGGCGACACGCCCGAGATTGTCGGCGTGTCGCGGATCGAGCCTTAACAAGTGCTCATCTGGACGGTGATGGCAGCGGCTTCGTCAGCGCTCTGAGCTGCTCAGGGAGCTTGTGGGGGGTGTCACGTTGAGGAGTGGTGAGGATGAGGGGCCGTCGGCGCTAGAAGCCGCCGGCAGGCCCTGCACCGAGCGGACGTTGAGACGTAGTACCCGGCTCGCGCTAGCGACGACGACGGCCCCTCATCCTCGGCGCTCCGGCACCCGGATTCGGCAGGGGTTGCCGCGGTTGGGGCGAGTGTGACGGGGATGGGGCCTTCTCGCCCACGCACGCCTCGTCAGAGGAAGCCCATGAGCCCGAGGCCCACAACGCCGAGGACAACGCTCAGGGCAAGTCCGAGCAGGAGATATCCCAGCCACGTCTTGCGTGCCCATCGCCCCGTCAGCACGGGGAGGGCCAGCGACGCGGCGGTCATCACAATGGCAAGGATGCGTGGTGCCAGTCCGGGGCCGGTCACCTCGTGGTCGAGCCCGGCAGTGTCAACCGACTGCAGAGACAGCGCCAGCTGAGCCGCAAGCAGCGCCGGGGAGACGAGCAGGAAGGAGATCAACCCCATTCCAACCGCCCCTGGCCACGTCGACCACCACGGCCGGCTGGGGGTGCGTCGTCGGTTCATGGGCGTTCATTCTACGGGCGGCGTGAAAATGCCACCGCAAGACCCGGGTACGGGGCCATCGTGGCGTGAGTTCGCCGTCGGCTCACCCCTAGGGCTTGGCGCGTGGGTGTGAACCGCGCGACCATAGGCGCATGGGGTTGTTTGATTTCCTAGGGAAGCGGTCCAGCGGGCTGTCGATCGACGAGACGCTGATGGCGCTCAGCAAGGGCGCCGTGCTGATCGACGTGCGCACCCAGCCGGAGTACGAGGCCGGTCACGCGCCTGGCGCCCGGCCCGTCGATCCGAAGAGCCTCCACGACGACCCCGTCGAGGCCATTCACGGCGACGACATCCTCGCCGACCGCGATGCCGCGGTCATCGTCATCTGCGACAACGGGCTGCGCTCGTCGATCGCGGCCGCAGAGTTGCGCTCGAAGGGCCTGCTGGCGGAGTCGGTCGCTGGCGGTCTGCGCGCGTGGGCGAAGGACGGGAACCCGGTGCTGCCGGGGCCGTACCGAGGTCGCCGCTAAGACCGTCCGTTCCTGCTGGTCGAGCAGCCCCCGAGTGGTGATCTCGCCGGCTGAGTGGTTCGAGCGAGCGCTAGGTCAGCGCAGCAGCTCGTGGCGGAGGGCGGGTTCGAGCGTCGGGTAGGCGAACTCGAAGCCGGAATCCAGCAGCTTCTGGGCGCTGACCCGCTGATCTGTGTTGATCAGTTGGTCGTAGCCCTCGGAGCCCAGCAAGAGCTTCGGCCCGAAAGCAGGCGTCGGCAGCGCCGCCGGACGCTTGAGCACCGCGCCTAAGGTGCTGGCGAATTCTGCGTTGGTCACGGGCTCCGGCGCGACCGCGTTGACCGGCCCCGTCAGCGACGGCGTGAAGATCGCGTGCACGTAGGCGCGGACCAGATCGTCGAGGTCGATCCACGGCAGCATGTGGTGAGCGGGGCCCAATCGCCCGCCCGCGCCCACCAGATACAGCGGGATCTGACGCTGCAGCGCTCCTCCGCCGTAACTGAGCGCGATGCCCGTGCGCACGAACGCCGTCCTCACCCCGGCCTCGCGGGCCGGCTCGGCCGCGTACTCCCATGCCGCGACCACGTCAGCCAAGAACCCGTCGCCCCGCGGCGATTCCTCCGTCAGCAGCTCACCGGGGCGCCGCGCGCCGTAGATGCCGACGGCGGACGCCTGAATCAGCGTCTTCCCCTCGGGGGCGACGGCGAGAGCCCGGGCCAGCGTCGTCGTCGCATGCACCCGCGACTGCTGGATGAGCCGCTTGTTCTCCTCGCTGAAGCGACCGCCGATCGTGTGGCCGGCGAGGTTGACGATCACGTCGGCCTCTTCGACGACGCTGCCGGGCAGGTGGTGGCGGGTTGGGTCCCAGACCACCTCGTCGTCGTGGATGGCGCCGTCGCGGACCAGTTGGATGACGCGGTGCCCTGCCATGCGCAGCAGCCCGACCAGCTGGGTGCCGACCAGCCCGGACGAGCCCGCAACCGCGATCGTCCGCGCCTCCGGCCAGCCGAGGCGCTCCAGGAAGGCGAGGTCTGCGGCGGCCTGCTGGTGCAGGAAGCGGAACTGGTTCCGCATGGGTGATTCGGCCCCCGGGGGCAGTTTTCCGACGACCCGTGAGGTGACGCGTGTACCACCGGGGGAGTCCTCGAAGGTGCTGTGCTGGGCGAACTCGAACTTGCCTTGGCGGACGGTCACGGTGTGTGAGCTTCCAGGAACCAGCTCGGTCAGCGTCGCCAACCCCGGCTCCATCGGCAGCTTCGACCCGCCGGGAGTCACGGCCAACAGCGGGTGGGAGCCCTTCAGCGTCATCTCGTCGCCGACGTCGGTGAGCTCGCGCACACCCCTCGGAATGTCCCCCCAGCCCGGTGGGGACATGCGGGCCAGGGCGCCCGGACGTTGGTACCACGCGAAGACGCGCTCGCGCGGGAGTGGGATTT
>DYZF01000242.1 GCA_020741375.1 Tessaracoccus flavescens | reverse complement strand
GGTCACGCCGGCTGTCGTGCGCATCCGCAAGGTCACCCTGAACGCGAACGACCGAGCGAAGGAACGCAACCGCGCCAAGAAGGCCTGACGACTTCCGGGGCGGCGGCCGGGGTGAGCGATCATCCCGGCCGCCGCCTTTTCGCATCCATGCGTTCGCCCTTAGCGAACGATCCCGATATATCTTTGACATATCTCGATATGGCGCGCATACTCGTTGTTGTCGGCGTCACACGGACGTCACACGACACGAGGAGATCCACATGGATTACCCATTCGACGGCCCACGTGGCCGCAAGCACATGCACCGTTCGGCCTTCGAGTCGACCGAGGGTGGCGGCGAACGCCGCCGCGGCCGTGGCGGTCGACGCCATGGCGGCCCCATGGGAGGCCCCGGCCTCCCGCCCATGCCTCCGATGCCCCCCGGCTTCGACCCGTTCGGCCAGCGGCGCGGCGGCCGACGGGCCCGGCGCGGCGACGTCCGCACCGCGGCCCTGCTCCTGATCGCCGAGGAGCCGCGCAACGGCTACCAGATCATCCAGGAGCTCGACCAGCGCACCGACGGTCGCTGGAAGCCGAGCCCGGGCGCGGTCTACCCGGCACTCAGCCAGCTCGAGGACGAGGGCCTGATCCGCCCCGTCGACGAGGCGGCGGGCAAGGCGTTCGAGATCACCGACGAGGGACGGGCCGAGGCCGAGAAGGCCGCAGAGCGTCCTGCCCCGTGGGAGCAGACCGACGCACAGGAGGACCCGTCACACGACCTGCGTCACCGGTTCGGGCAGCTCGCCCAGGCCTTCGGTGCCGTCGCGAGCACCGGTAACGACGAGCTGATCGCGAAGGCGGCGTCCGAGATCGACGATCTCAAGCGCCGGCTGTACCAACTGCTGGCCGAGTCGTGAGCAGCGCACGCTCGCGCGCGAGATTGCGGCGGGCGGCGGCCTCCCACTCCACCATCCCGAGGGGCGTACGGAAGATCTCCGTGCGCCCCTCCAACGTGTCGATGAACCTCAGCCGCGCAGCGAGCCACCCGGCGTCGTCGACAGCGGGCAGCTCCGCCCGTAGATCGGCGGCGTTGTCCACGTAGCGCGGCCACGCCGATCCGAGCCCCGCCAGGTCGGCATCGCTGACCCGGGCGCCCGCCAGGTCGGCCCGATCCGGATCGTGGTCGACGGTGACGAGGACGAGCCGGGCCACCTCCTGGGCCTCGGCAGGCGGAACCACTCCCCCAAGCGACTCGACCGCCAGCGCTGCCGAAGCCTCCTCGTCGGCGGGCGACGAGCAGGAATGGACGGCGTCATGGAACCAGAAGGCGATCCGCTCCAGGCGTCCGGCGCCGAGCCGGTCGAGAACCTCAAGACCCGATCGCAGATGCGCCTCGCCGTGATACCTGCGATGCGGCTCCCGCCAACGCAGCAACAGCGCCTCCCGCAGCGCGGCGGGCAGGTCGCTCACCACGCGCGCACGCCCCAGTAGGCGGCTCCTGCCCACAGCCCCGCCCAGAGCAGCGAGGCGAACGTGCCGATGATGAACAACTCCCCCTTGCGGGACTCGGGCTCACTCGTGGCGAGTTCGGCATAGCGACCGAGCCCCTTCACGGCGAGCACCATGGCGATCCCCGCTGGGAAGCCGGCCACGATGCAGGCATAGACGGCCAGCCGCTCGAGCATGCCGACCCAGCGCCCACCGGGCAGTTCCTTCTGCGCCTGCACGAGGCCGAGGTTCTCCCTGGCCAGTTGCACCTCGTCTGCAGGCTCGCGGCCGGTGGCGTCAATGCGTCGGAGCACCAGCCTGATCACGGGGTTGCCCCAGGTCGCGAGCACAGCGCCCACGACCACGATGAGAGCCTTGAGCACGAGGTCGACCACACCGTCACGCTACACGTCGGCACCGACAGCGCGGCGATGAAGGCGCCAGTTTCATCCCGATCTTCATGAAGACTTTCCCTTCAATCTAGGAATCTGAAGGATTTTCCTTCATTGTGCCGTTTTGAAGTTAAACTCTACATATGGCAAAGGACGTCGCGGCTGTTGCACTGCTCGGGGACCTCGTAGGTTCCCGCGCGACCGAGCGCACACGGCTGCATGAGGCTGTGGTGGCCGCGGCCGAGGACGTGAACCTGGGTGTCGCGTCGCTCAGCCCTCTCACCACGACCGTCGGCGACGAGTTGCAGGGGGTCTACCCCACGCTCGGTGCAGCGCTGGAGGCCGCCTTCAGCCTGAGGCTGGCCCTCGCGCCCAGGTGGGAGGTGCGCTTCGGCCTCGGCGGCGGAGAGTTGCGTGTGATCGACGCCGAGCGGGGCATCCAGGACGGCTCGGCCTGGTGGTCGGCGCGTGACGCGCTCGAGTGGGTCGAGGAGCAGGCCGGCCGCAAGGGGTACGCGAGCGCGAGGACCGCCATCCGCGACGGGCGGGAACAGGCCACCCCTCAGGCAGACGCCATGGTGAGGCTCGTCGACGCGTCCCTCGCCCGGCTGCGCGACGGGGGCATCGGAACCCTCTCCGGCATGTGGGAGGGCCTGGACAACGCCGAGACCGCCAAGCGTGAAGGGATCAGCGACTCGGCGAACTCGCAGCGGGTGATCAACAACGATCTGCGCCCCCTCCTCGACGCGATGCGAGCCCTGACGACCCTGCCCTGAACGCGGAGACGGCCCGCCCCATGTTCCGGGGCGGGCCGTCTCGTCGCGGATCAGTTGAGGGCCGCGAGAGCCGCGTCGTAGTCCGGCTCGGTGGTGGTCTCGGCGACCTGCTCGGTGTAGACGACCTTCCCGTCGGCGTCGATCACGACGACGGAGCGCGACAGCAGCCCCTTCAGCGGGCCGTCGGTGAACGTCACACCGTACGTCTCGCCGAAGTTGGTGCGGAAGTCGGAGGAGACGACGACGTTCTCGATCCCCTCTGCGCCGCAGAAGCGGTTCAGGGCGAACGGCAGGTCGCGCGAGATGCAGAGCACCTTCGTCCCCTCGAGCCCTGCCGCCTTCTCGTTGAAGGTGCGCACGCTCATGGCACACACGCCGGTGTCGACCGACGGGAAGATGTTCAGCACCAGCTTGTCGCCTGCGAAGTCGGCCTTGGTGATGGGCGCGAGGTCGACGCCGGTCACCTCGAAGTCGGGCGCATCGGCGCCGACCTCAGGCAGCTGTCCGACGGAGTGGACGGGGTTTCCCTTGAAAGCAATCTCAGCCATGCCTCGATCCTTCCCGATCCTGGCCCGCTTGCCAACCGCCATCCGCCGATCAAGACGGACGGCGGTTCATTGGTTCTTATCCGAGAACCGGCCTGACGTGCAGGCCGACGTCCGGATCGACGAGCGCCTCCTGCGAGGCGGGGATGGAGTCGACAAGCACCTCGGCGTCCACGGGCACGTTGCGCTTGATCATGCCGAGGGCGACCGGGCCCAACTCGTGATGCCGCGCAGAGGAGCCGACGAAGCCGACCTGCCTGCCGTTGTACTCGATGGGGGCGCCGAGCGCCGGGAGCTCGGACATGGAGCCGTCGAGCAGCAGCTGGACGAGCCGGCGCGGCGGCCGGCCGAGCGTGTGCACCCGCGCGACGGTCTCCTGGCCGCGGTAGCAGCCCTTGTTCAGATGGGTTCCGACGAGACCGATCTCGTTGGGGATGGTCTTGAAGTCGGTGTCGAGGAAGATCCGCGGAACCCCGGCGGCGATCCGCATGGACTCGAAGGCCCACGTGCCGACGTTACCCTCGAGGCCCTCACCCTCCGGGATGAACACCTCCGAACCGCCGAGTTCGCTGTCGCGCCTGCGCCAGCCCTCAGGGATCTCGACGCGATGGCCTGCCCACGCGAGGCTGAGGTCGGCACGCCGGACGATCTCGACCCGGAGCGAGAACCGCATCGAGTCAAGGAAGGAGACAAGTGCGTCGCCGCGGCCAGGCTCGGTCCAGCCGAGGAAGCTCTCCCCGTCGTCGACGCCGTAGAGCACGTGCTCGATGTGGCCGGTCGGGCCGAGCAGCAGCGCGCAGGTCGCCTCGTCTGCGGGGAGGGCCTCGACATGCTGCGTGCTCAGAGCGTGCAGGAGGTTCAGCCTGTCAACCCCGGTGAGTTCGAAGACGTCCCGGTTGCCGAGGCCGACGATCCCCTCACCGGCGGCGAGGGCCCTCGCCTCGGTGACCGGGTTGCCGTAGTGCCACACCAGTCCGGCGTCGACGCCGTCCTCCATCAGGACGGGCATCAGACGCGCTTCAGCCGGGCCCACATGTGCGGGCGGAGTTCGTGCTCGGTGGTTGCACGGTCGAGCGCGTACATGAGGTCGCCCTCGACCTTTCCGTAGAGCCGCTGTCCTGCGGAGTGGGTCACCTCTGCACCCTCCGTGCGCACGACGGCGTCGGTGAGCAGGTCGATCCGGGTGACGGCGATCTTGCCGACGAGGACCTCGGTCCAGCCGTCGGAGTTGGCGAGCACGACCTCGACCGACGCGTCGGGCTTCGGGTGCCAGAAGCCGGTCTCCATGCCGAACGGCGTCGGCTCGGCACCCTCCTCGGTGATCAGGAAGGTCTGGGCCGCGTAGTACAGGTAGTTGCCGCCGTTGTGGTTGAACTCGATGCGCTGTTCGAACTCGAAGTCGTTGCCGTCGTGGTCGGTTCCGTTTCCGGTGCCCTCCCAGCGGCCGACCAGCCAGCCGAGGGCGGTCAGCTCCGGGTTGAGGCCTTCCGGCACCTCGATGTCGATGTTCACTCGTCTCTCCTGTCGGCCTGGTTACGCAGCAGCGTCCACAACACTGCGGCGAGTGCGACCAGTGCCACAAGGCTGGTCAGCCCGGCGGCGACGATCATCACCCACGCTAGGACGCTCATGGTCGCAGTATACGAACGCGCAACAATGGGCCCATGCGTGTTGTGGTGACAAGGGTCAAGTCAGCCTCCGTGAGCGTTGACGGGGAGGTGGTGGGGGAACTGCCACGCCCTGGGCTGCTTGTCCTGGCGGGCGTCGGCCACGACGACACCCCGGCCGACGCCGCCGCGCTCGCCCGGAAGATCTGGGGGCTGCGGATCCTCGACGGCGAACTCTCAGCCAGCGACGTGGCCGCTCCCCTGCTGGTGGTCAGCCAATTCACCCTCTACGCCTCCACCCGCAAGGGCAGGAGGCCCTCCTGGAGCCGGGCGGCCCCCGGCCCGGTGAGTGAGCCGCTCGTCGAGGAGCTGTGCGGCCAGTTCGAGACGCTCGGCGCCGAGGTCCACCGCGGACGCTTCGGCGCCCACATGGAGGTGGCGTCGGTCAACGACGGCCCCATCACCATCGTGATCGACACACACGACTGGGACTGAGGCTCACGCCGGGGCCAGGAACTCCAGCATGCTGATCGAGACCGCGTCGTGGGTGCCCGTCGTGTCGCCCGGCTCGGTTGCCTCGCCGACGACCATGGTCACGGTGCTGACCTCCACCGCGGGGAAGCGCACCTCCTGCGGGTTCGCGTTGTTGGCC
>DYZF01000241.1 GCA_020741375.1 Tessaracoccus flavescens | reverse complement strand
ATGAAACCAATCCGCCAACCATCGAACCAATCCGCCAACCGATCTTGACGACGCCAGCCATGCAGGACAGACACATGCACAATCAGTAGGCCGACGGCACACAGGACTGGCGGATCGCACACAAGGCAGGCGGATCGCACGCAAGGATGGCGCGGAGGAACGCCCCGACGGAGAGAGGACGGGGCAAGAGCCGCAGCACCTCAATGCGGAAGCGTTTCGATGAATTCTGCTTTTCGGCTGAATGGGAGTACAACGCAGTGCTACAAAGGGATTCCCGCCGCCCAACCATCACTGTGGAGGACACATCATGCAACGACGCAGATGGAACATCTGGACCATGCTCGCGATCTTCACCGGCCTCATCGTGAGCCTCGTGGCCGCGCCCACGGCGCTGGCCAGACCCAACGACCCACCGCCCTCATCCAGTGCAGAAAGACTGGTCGCCGGCATGCAGCCCGGCTGGAACTTGGGCAACACCTTGGACTCCGTCGGCGCTGACGAAACTGCTTGGGGCAACCCCCGGGTGACGCCCGAGTTAATACGCGCCATCAAGCGCGAGGGATTCAACAGCATCCGCATCCCCGTCACCTGGGGCCAGTACGACAGCGGAGCTCCCGATTACACCATTGACCCTGAGGTGCTCGACCGTGTCGCTGAGGTGGTCGACTGGTCTCTCGATGCGAAGCTGGCGGTTCTGCTGAATGTGCACCATGACTCGTGGCTCTGGCTGAACCAGACACCGAACGAACCGGAGGCGAAGGAACACTTCCTAGCTCTATGGAGGCAGATCGCAGATCGTTTCCGGGACTATCCGCGCACCGTCCTGCTGGAGAGCATCAACGAACCGCAGTTTGCTGGAGTCACCGATGAACAGGCGTATGCGGTGCTCGACGATCTGAACCAAGCCTTCGTCCACGAGGTCCGCGCCACCGGGGGCCCCAATGCTACGCGTGTGCTCGTGCTTCCGACGCTGCACACCGATTCCGGCCAAGCGCGTTTGGACTCCCTCCTCGAAACGTTTACTGCCCTGGATGACCCGAACCTCGCTGCCACCTTCCACTACTACGGCTACTGGCCCTTCAGCGTCAACGTGGCTGGCGGCTACCGTTTCGATGTGGCCGCTCAGAACGACATGCTTGGAGCATTCGACCGAGTCAAGACCACCCTGCGGGACCATGGCATCCCAGTCATCCTCGGCGAATACGGTCTCCTCGGCTTTGATCGGCACACCGGCACGATCGAGCAGGGCGAGAAGCTGAAGTTCTTCGAGATGTTCGGGTATCTGGCTCGCACCCATGACATCACCACGATGCTGTGGGACAACGGTCAGCACTTCAATCGCACCACCCACGACTGGCGCGACCCCGCCCTCGTGGATCAGATCAAGAGCAGCTGGAAGGTTCGCTCCGGCACTGCGTCGAGCGATCTGCTCTTCGTCGAAGACGGCAACACGGTTGATCAAAGCCTCACGATCAATCGCAACGGTCGCAACCTCACCGGGGTGTGGCTGGACGGGAAGCAGCTGAAGAAGGGTCGCGACTACACCCTGATCGGTGATCAGATCACGTTCAAGGAATCGTTCCTGCAGCGGGTGGCCGGCGACGGCGAGTATGGCGTTCGAGCGGTGCTGTCGATCAGCTTCAACCGCGGGGTCCCCTGGGAGGTCAACGTCATCCGTTACGCAACCCCAGGTCTCTCATCAACCACAGGCACGACGTCCAACTTTCTGATTCCGACCCAATTCAATGGCGATCGGCTCGCCACGATGGAGGCCAAGTACGAGGATGGTTCTTTCGCCGGCCCCCACAACTGGACTTCATTCAAGGAGTTCGACGCCACCTTCGCTCCGGAAGCAGGTGGCATCCGCATCAGGGAGGCGTTCTTCAAAGAGGTCGCGAACCCCTCGGCAGTGATCCTCACGTTCCACTTCTGGAGCGGGAAGCAACTGACTTACTCACTGTCAGTCGACGGCGATGTGGTGACCGGCACGCCCCTTCCGTGAGCGCAACGGCCCTCGAAAAAGAGGTGGATCCGCGCATGATTTCGCGCGGATCCACCACTTTGTGTGTGCGGTCGATGAGTCGGCGCTACTGACGCACGCCGATCGTCAGCATGAGGTTGGCATAGATGCGCTGTTCGGCCGACGCGATGACGATGGCGACGTCGTCGGCTTTGGCCACTGCACGACGCTGCTCTCACCTACTGCGCGGAAGTCCTGACGCACCGTCGTGAGCGCCGGTAGGAAGGACCCGGCCCCGATGATGTCGTCGAAGCCCACGATGCGCACGTCGCCCGGCACCGTGCGCCCCGACCGCTGCAGCGCGGTCATGCAGCCGAGCGCGAGCTGGTCATTGGCGGCGAAGATGGCGTCAATCTCGTCAGGAAGGTTGTCCATCAACGGCGCCACGAGAGCTTCCGCCACCACGAGATGTAGGTGCGGTAGATCGTGCTGCGGACGTAGGCCTCGAATTGGTGGTCGTTGGCGAAGCTGTCGTACCGGTTCCACGTCTTGGCGAGGGCGGCCTGCACGAGATCCTCTGCGTGACCCTTGTCACCGGTGAGCAGCCACGCGGCACGCCACAAGACGTAGGCGCGGGTGCGCACGTACGCTTCAAACCCGGTGGTTTCCGGGGCTCGTGTCATGGTTTGTACTCCCATACCCTGTAGACGCGGTGAGCGCCACGATCGGTTTCACGGAAGGCAATCGGGCTCACTGCATTCATTGTGCCGGTCAGGCGGCGGCGAACTCCTCGGAGCGCGCAACCGACGCAGCGGTGCGGCGGGCGATGAAGCTCAGGCGCGCCGCCAAGAGGCCGAGGCAGAAGAACAGCGCGACGGTCGCCGTCGAGAACAGCACGCCGACGGCGTCAGTTCCGGTCAGCAGGATGGTCAGCCCAAATCCCAGAACGGCGGCCAGTAGCGCCAGCACCAGCCAAGCGAGCATCCGCTCCCCTCGCCGGAGCGCGCCGACGGCGGCGGCCACGATCAGCGCGGCCGCTGCGACGGCCACGACGAAGCGGGCGTACTGCGCGCCGATGGACGCGTTTGCGTCGGCGTGGACGAGCATCCACACGGGCCAGCTCATGCAGCGGGTGTAGGACATGGGGCCCGCGGCCCAGAAGCTCACCAGATGGAAGATCCACACCACGGCCAGCCCGGCCCAAGCCAGCAGCCCGGTGCGGCTGGGCGCCCACGTGGCTGGGGTGCGCTCGAGCGCGACGGTCGCCGTCGTGATGGCGATGAGGGCGAGGAGGGCTGAGCCGAGGTCGGCAGCCGACACCCACGTCGGGTACACCTCGCCCAACACGATGCCGCGACCGACGTAGCCGGCCACGATGGCGCCCGCGATAGTGACCCATGGGCCGATCTTCACGACGGGGTGCACGCCCTTGAGCCGCAACCCGATGATGGCGGCGGCGACGGCGAACGGCCCGGTGCCGAAGGCGGAGATGCGGTGCGTCATCTCGATCCACGGGTTGCGGTACAGCAACTCGTTGACCGCGCCGCCGGGCAGGATGGCGTCGTCGGTGCAGCCCGGCCAGTTCCCGCATTCGAAGCCGGATTCGGTGGCGCAGACGATGGCGCCTCCCAGCACGGCGAGCAGGGTGAAGACGAGCGTGATCCGGTACACGATCACGGCGTAACGAGGGGCTGACATGGGGCTCTCCGACAATCCGTAGTAGACGGCCAACACCCTAGCCCGTCACTCAGCGGCGCGACGCCCCACCCTCCGGACACGATGCCGGCCAACTGTGCCGCCAGCAGCACCCCGGACGGGTGC
>DYZF01000240.1 GCA_020741375.1 Tessaracoccus flavescens | reverse complement strand
GGTGCACCTGCTCGCCGACGCGTTCTGTCACTCGATGGTGCGATCGCTGGTGGGCGCGCTGACGGCGGTGGGCCGCGGTAACCGGAGCCTTGCCTGGCTGGAAGGGGTCGCGGCGAGCCGCACCCGCCACACCGACGTGTTCGTCATGCCCGCGCTCGGCCTCACGCTGGAAGAGGTGGGTTACCCCGCCGACGACCAGTTGGCCCAGCGAGCCGCCGACGCCCGCGCCGTCCGAGAACTGGAGGAATCGTGAGCCACTACTTCCACACCCCCGACGAGCCGCTGGTCACGCACGAATTCGACGCGACGATCTTCGGCCGCGAGCTCACCTTCGTCGCCTCCCGCGGCGTCTTCTCGGGCAACCGGCTGGACCTGGGCACGTCGGTGCTGCTGCGCGAGGTGGATCCGCCCCAGACCGGGCGGGTGCTGGATCTCGGCTGCGGAGTAGGCACGATCGCCGTCGGGCTGGCGGTGGCTTCGCCGTCGCTCACGGTCGATGCGGTAGACGTCAACGACCGCGCCATCGAACTCACCAGACTCAACGCGGCACGGCAGCACGTGGCCGACCGCGTCTCCGCGATGCGCCCCGACGAGGTGCCCGCAGGCGCTCGCTACGACGAGATCTGGTCCAACCCGCCCATCCGCATCGGCAAGGAGGCGCTACACGAGCTGCTGCTGACGTGGCTCCCCCGCCTCGCCGACGGCGGCGCCGCGTTCCTCGTCGTGGGCAAGAACCTCGGCGGCGATTCGCTGCAGCGGTGGCTGATCGATCAGGGGTATCCGACGGAGCGGATCGCCTCCGCCAAGGGGTTCCGCGTACTGCGCGTCGACGCTCCTTTGCCCCAGTAGCGAACTCAATTTCCCCCTTGTGTTCCCCAGAACGCGCCTAGGATGGGTCTGGAAGCGCGCGTTCAGCGCGACCCGAGACACAGAGGAGTCGCTTACATGACTTACACCCTTCCTGATCTGGATTACGACTACGGCGCACTCGCCCCCCACATCGCCCCCGAGATCATGGAGCTGCACCACAGCAAGCACCATGCCGCCTACGTCAAGGGCATCAACGAGGCTCTCGAGAAGCTGGCTGAGGCCCGCGAAAAGGGCGATCTGGGCGCGGTCAACAAGCTCAGCAAGGACGCGGCCTTCCACCTCGGTGGCCACATCAACCACTCGGTGTTCTGGAAGAACATGTCGCCCGAGGGCGGCGGCGAGCCCGACGGCGAACTCGCCTCGGCGATCGACGAGTACTTCGGCACCTTCGAGGGCTTCAAGAAGCACTTCAACGCTGTTGCCAACGGCCTGCAGGGCTCCGGCTGGTCCGTCCTCGTGTGGGACGTCCTGGGCAAGCGCCTCAACATCAACCAGCTGTTCGATCAGCAGGGCAACCTGCCGGTTGGCCAGATCCCGCTGCTGCAGCTCGACATGTGGGAGCACGCCTTCTACCTGCAGTACAAGAACGTCAAGGCAGACTACGTCGACGCCTGGTGGAACGTCGTCAACTGGGCTGACGTGACCGAGCGCTTCGGCAAGGCTAAGGCCGCCGACGTCATCTGACGATTCAGCTGAAGCGAAGGGGCAGCGTCCACTGGGCGCTGCCCCTTTCTCATGCCCTCAGGCGTTCGGGCGCTGCATCCACGGCGCCACATCGCGGTCACCCAGCCAGGAAGCCCAGACTTCAGCGACGACGAACGGCACCAGCGCCGCCCCAACAGCCCAGCGCGTGAGCCGGCGCATCGGCAACTCGGGAGTGAGGGCCACGAACGGCGGATCGCCCAACCGGTTTCCCGGGCGCGACGCACACGCGTCCAACTCCCAGCCCCCGTGGGTCACCTTCACCCACGTGTGCCCCACCAAGAACCAGGGGTGGCCGAAGCCGCGCACCCTGGCCGCATGCACGAGCCGGCACCGCACGCCCAAGCCCCGCAGGACCAGCAACAGCACCGTGTTGTACTGGTGCGACCAGCCACAGCCGTCGCTGAGCGAGCGCTCCGGCGAGCGCCACAGCCGCCACAGGCAGTGCATCGGGTAGGCCTCCGCGACCGCAGCGATCGCCGCGTCCACCAACGCCCGGCCTTCGAGCCCGCGGGAGGCCACGCTCCGCACCAACTCTTCGACGGTGACGCCGGCGGCACGCTTCCGCCGCGGCGACAGCAGGAACACCGGTGCCAGCGCCACCCCGATGGCACCGGCCAGCACCCCGAGCTTCTTCATCGCCTCTCCCCCTTCCGGATGCGATCGAACCCTCGCAGCGACGTGTACGGCGTCGTCGCCGCAAGATCCTCGTGCAGGGCCAACATGTCGTCGATGGTGCGCTGCCAGGTGTAGCGCTCGGCCCGTCGGCGCGCGCCGGCGCGCAGCTCGGGCCCCAGCACGGGCAGGATGGATTCGACGGCGTCCGCCAGCGACAGCGGATCAGGGGCGCCCGAGGCACCAGAGGACACGTCCACCAGTTCGGAGGCGCCGCCGCGGTTGGAGGTGACCACCGGGGTGCCGCAGGCCAGCGCCTCCAGCACCGCGAGGCCGAAGGTTTCAGCGGGGCACACCGACAACGAGAGGTCGGCCGACGCGAACCGCTTGGCCACCTCGTGGCGCCCCGCGACGAACCCTTGGAAGAAGACCGGGGCGTCGCCGGCGATCTCGCGCAGCTCGGCCTCATCCGGGCCGGTGCCGTACAGGTCGAGACGCACGGGGTGTCCGCGACGGTGCAGCTCCACCACTGTAGCGACGGCGAGCTGCGGGCTCTTCTCGTGCGAGAGTCGGCCGACGTAGCAGAACTTGATCACGCCGTCATCCACCGGCTGCCCGACCGACGGGTTGAAGGTCTGAAGGTCCACGCCCAGCGGCACCAGTTCGAGCCTGGCACCCACGTTGTCGAACTCGTCGGCGGCGAACTGGCTGGTGACCACGACGGCGTCGAACGCCTTGGCCAAGCGACGGTTGAGGGCGGCTACGCCGGCCTCTACGCCGAACCTGCCTCGCACCCACATGGAGAGCATGTCGGAGAGGCGCTCGTGGCTGAACAGCACCGAGCCCACTCCACGTCGGCTCGCCCACGAGCCGGCGGGCGAGAGCGTCCACTTGTCGGAGACTTCGATGGAGGTGGGCTGGAAGCGGTCGAGGACGTCCAGTGCTCGCCACGGCTGGAAGATCATGCGGTACTGCTCGGTGATCTTGGGGGCCCGGACGTACACGAGGATTCCGGCGTCAGTCTCGACGATCTCGTCGCGCTTGCCGGGTGAGACGAAGATGCGATCGTGCCCGGCGTCGACGTATCCCTGCCCCAGGGTGTCGATGACCACTTTCATCCCGCCCGAGGTGGGGCCGACGAAGTTCGCCAGCTGGGCAATGCGCATGCGTGCCAGATTAGTCCAGCAGTGTGCGGTCCGAGAGGGTGGCTCCCTTGATCTTGGAGAACTCGTCGAGGAGGCGCTCGGCCGTGATGGTCTTCTTCTCCTCGGCGTCCACCTCGAGCACGACGTGCCCCTCGTGCATCATGATCAGGCGGTTGCCGAGCTCGATGGCCTGATGCATGTTGTGCGTCACCATCAAGGTGGTCAGGTTGTGCCGCGCGACGGCCTCGCCAGTGAGCCGGGTGATCAGCTCCGCTCGGGACGGGTCCAGCGCCGCGGTGTGCTCGTCGAGGAGGAGCACCGAGGGCTTCACGTAGGTGGCCATGAGAAGGCTGAGCGCTTGGCGCTGGCCGCCCGACAGCATCCCGACGCGCATCTCGAGCCGGTCTTCGAGGCCGAGCTCCAGGGTGGCGAGCGCTTCGCGGAAGATGTCGCGCTTGGCCTTCGTGACGGCCATCCCCAAGCCACGGCGCTGGCCGCGCTGGAAGGCGATCGCGAGGTTCTCCTCGATCGTGAGGTGCGGCGAGGTGCCGGCCATCGGGTCTTGGAAGACCCGAGAGACGTAGGTGGCGAGCTTGTGCTCCGGCGCCTTGGTGACGTCGTTGCCGTCGATGATGACTTTGCCCTCGTCGGCGGTGTAGCGCCCGGAGATGACGTTGAGCATGGTTGATTTCCCGGCGCCGTTGGAGCCGATGACCGTGACGAAATCGCCCTCGCGCAGGGTGAGGTTGAGGTTGTCGAGGGCCACGCGCTCGTTGACGGTCCCGGGGAAGAAGCGCTTGGTAACGTTCTGCAACTGCAGCATCACTGGGCTCCTTCCGCGACGGCCTTGGCCCGCTTTCGCTGGATGCGCATGTTCTTCAGCGGCCCCCATTGCGGGAGCACGAGCGCGAGGATCACGAGGATCGCGGAGATGAGTTTCATGTCGTTGGGGTTGAGGCCGACGCTCAGGGCCAGTTGGATGACTCCGCGGTACACGATCGAGCCGAGGGCGGCCGCGAGGACGGCCTGCCACACGGCGGTCATCCCGAAGATGGCCTGGCCGACGATCACCGACGCCAGTCCGGCGACGATGAGGCCGATGCCCATGGAGATGTCGGCGTAGCCGTTGTATTGGGCCAGAATGGCGCCGCAGAGTGCCACCAGCGCGTTGGAGATCATGAGGCCGACGGTCTTGCTGACGCCGGTGTTGATCCCCTGAGAGCGGGCCATCATCTCGTTGTCGCCGGTGGCGCGCAGCGCGACGCCGTACTGCGTGCCCAGGAACCAATACACCAGCACGCAGATGATGGCGATGACGACGGCGTAGATCCCAACGGAGATCCACGATCCCCACAGCCCGGCCTCACGGATGGGCGTGAATAGGGAGTCCAGCGCCCGCGGGATCGGCAGGTTGGCCTTGCCCATGATCCGCAGGTTGATGGAGTACAGCGCGATCTGGGTGATGATGCCCGACAGCAGCGGGTTGATCTTGCCCCAGACGTGCAGCAGGCCCGTGATCGCGCCCGCGACCGCGCCGGCCAGCGTGGCCGCCAGCATCGCTAGGGCGATCGGGACGCCGTTGATGAGGAGAATCACGCAGGTGGCCGCGCCCGTGACGAACGAGCCGTCTACCGTCAGGTCTGGGAAGTCCAACACCCGATAGGTGAGGTACACCCCCAGAGCCATGACCGCGTAGAGCAGTCCGATCTCGAGCGCGATCAGCATGTGTGTGATTCGTCCTTAGGTTGGGTACGAGTAGGCGGTCAGAACTGCTTCGTCGCGCGGGAGACGATCGCCTCGGGCAGGGTCAGGCCCTGAGCCTCGGCTGCGCCGGCGTTGACGAACAGGTCGAACTGCTTCTGCGTTTCCACGGGGATCTCGGAGGCGGGGGTTCCGTCGAGCATCTTGAGGATGATCGCGGCCGCGTCCTTGCCCTGCTGGGTGTAGTTGACGCTGAGGCCGGCTGCGGCGCCGCGCTCCACGGTGGATTCGTCGGACGCGAAGACGGGCTTCTGCTTCTGCTCGGCCACCTGCACGACGGCCTCTGCCGCCGACACGACGGTGTTGTCGGTGGGGATCAGGTAGGCGTCGACGTCGAGCGACTCGGCAGCCTGCTGCACCTCAGAGGAGTTGGTGACGGTGGCGGCCTCAACCTCGATGCCCAGTTCGGAGCCTGCCTTGGCGGCCTCGTCGAACTGGACCTGCGAGTTCACCTCGGACGAGGTGTAGATGATGCCGACGGTCTTGACCTCGGGCAGCGCCTCCTGGATGAGTTCCAGCTGTTCCTTCATCGGGTTGAGGTCTGAGACGCCGGTGACGTTGGCGTCGGGGGCCTCCCACGACGACACCAGCTCAGCGGCCACCGGATCGGTGACGGCGGCGAAGACGACGGGCTTGTCGGTGACGACGTTGCTGATCGACTGAGCGGTGGGCGTCGCGATCGCGAGGAACGCTTCGTTGTCGGAGCTGGCGAAGGTGTTGGCGATGTTGGTCAGCGTCGACTGATCGCCCTGCGCGTTCTGCAGGTCGAGGGTGAGGTTCTTGCCCTCCTCGTAGCCCGCCTCCTTCATCGCTTCCTTGAAGCCGTCGGCGACGGCGTCGAGCGCCGGGTGCGAGACGATGGTCGCCACACCGATCTTGATTGGCTTCTCGCCGGCGGCCGAGGAGCCCTCGGCGCCGGGGGTGGTCGACGAATCCCCGCCACAGGCGGTGAGGGCCAGAGCGGCGACGAGGCCGAGAGCGGCAGCCTTGAGCTTCATGGTTGTTCCTTCTGAGCAATAACTGGGGTAACGAGGGGTAAGCCTAAATCGTGCAGGCGCCCGCTCCCGACCCCGTCCACCGCGGGAGCGGCGCGTCAGTACTTCTTGTCGGCCTTCGCCACGAGTTCGGCCGGCAGGGTCACGCCCATGCGCTTGGCCGCCTCTTCGTTGACCACGAGCTCCAGCGACTCCTGGATCTCGACGGGGGTGCTGGCCGGGTCTGCGCCTTCGAGGATGCGGACGAT
>DYZF01000239.1 GCA_020741375.1 Tessaracoccus flavescens | reverse complement strand
CGGAAGATGTAGTCCATGAAGGACTGGGCGATCCGGATGTCCGGGTCGTCGGTCATGCCGGCGGGCTCGAACTTCAGGTTGGTGAACTTCTGCACGAAGCTCTCCAGCGGCACGCCGTACTGCAGGCCGATGGACACGGCGATGGAGAATGCGTCCATCACGCCGGCCAGCGTGGAACCCTGCTTGCCGAGCTTGAGGAAGACCTCGCCGAGGCGTCCGTCGTCGTAGGCGCTGGAGGTCATGTAGCCCTCGGCGCCGCTGACGGCGAAGCTCGTGGTGCGCGACATGCGCGACTTGGGCAGGCGGGTGCGCTTCGGGCGGTACTCGATGCGAACCTCGGGCTCGGCAGCCGGCTTGGCCTCCGTCTTGGTCTCCTTCTTGCCATCGGAGAGCGGCTGGCCGACCTTGCAGTTGTCGCGGTAGACGGCCAGTGCCTTGAGGCCGAGCTTCCAGCCCTGCATGTAGACGTCCTCGATCTCTTCGATCGTGGCGGTCTCGGGCAGGTTGACGGTCTTGGAGATGGCGCCGGAGAGGAACGGCTGCACAGCAGCCATCATGCGCACGTGGCCCATGGGCTTGATCGCGCGCTGGCCCATGGCGGTGTCGAAGACCTCGTAGTGCTCTGCAGCCAGGCCGGGAGCGCCGATGACGTGGCCGTTGGAGCCGATGAACTCGACGATGGCGTCGATCTCCTCGGACTCGTAGCCGAGGCGCTTCAGTGCACGCGGGATGGTCTGGTTGACGATCTGCATGGAGCCGCCGCCGACGAGCTTCTTGAACTTGACCAGCGAGAAGTCCGGCTCAACGCCAGTGGTGTCGCAGTCCATCATGAAGCCGATGGTGCCGGTGGGCGCCAGGACCGAGGCCTGCGCGTTGCGGAAGCCGTTCTTGGCACCCAGCTTGACCACCTGATCCCATTCACGGGTGGCGACGGCGTGGAGGGCCTTGTCGTCGGGCAGCACGCGCAAGTCGTCGTTGGCGGCCTGGTGCTTGCGCATGACGCGCTGGTGGGCGTCGGCGTTGACCTTGTAGCCGTTGTAGGTGCCGACGATGCCCGCGAGCTCAGCCGAGCGACGGTACGAGGTGCCGGTCATGATCGACGTGATGGCGGCGGCGGTGGAACGGCCACCCTCGGTGTCGTAGCCCTTGCCCATGGCCATCAGCAGCGCGCCGAGGTTGGCGTAGCCGATGCCCAGCTGGCGGAAGTTGCGGGTGGTCTCACCGATGGACTCGGTGGGGAAATCTGCGAAGCAGATGGAGATGTCCATCGCGGTGATGATCAGCTCGACGGCCTTCACGAACAGCTCGGAGTCGAACGTGCCGTCGGCCTTGAGGAACTTCAGCAGGTTCAGCGAGGCGAGGTTGCACGAGGAGTTGTCGAGGCTCATGTACTCGGAGCACGGGTTGGACGCCGTGATCGGCCCGGTCACCGGGTTGGTGTGCCAGTCGTTGATGGTGTCGTCGTACTGGATGCCCGGATCTGCGCACTCCCACGCGGCCTTGGCGATCTTGGTGAACAGCTTGCGGGCATCCACCTCTTCGATGATGGAGCCGTCGGAGCGTGCACGCAGACCGAAGGTGCCGCCTGCCTCGACGGCGGTCATGAACTCGTCGTTGACGCGAACGGAGTTGTTGGCGTTCTGGTACTGAACCGACGTGATGTCCTTGCCGCCCAGGTCCATGTCGAAGCCGGCGTCACGCAGGGCGCGGATCTTGTCCTCTTCGCGAGCCTTGGTGTCGATGAACTCTTCGATGTCCGGGTGGTCGACGTCAAGGACCACCATCTTGGCCGCGCGACGAGTGGCGCCACCGGACTTGATGGTGCCGGCCGAGGCGTCGGCGCCGCGCATGAACGAGACGGGGCCCGACGCGGTGCCGCCGGAGCTGAGGAGTTCCTTGGAGGAACGGATCCGCGACAGGTTGAGGCCGGCGCCGGAGCCGCCCTTGAAGATGAAGCCCTCTTCCTTGTACCAGTTGAGGATCGAATCCATCGAGTCGTCAACGCTCAGGATGAAGCAGGCGCTGACCTGCTGCGGCGAGGGGGTGCCGACGTTGAACCACACTGGGGAGTTGAACGAGAAGTACTGGTTGAGCAGCATCCACGTGATCTCGTGCTCGAAGATCTCCGCGTCCTCATCGGTGGCGAAGTAGCCGTATTCCTTGCCGGCCTTCGCGTAGGTCTTCACAACCCGGTCGATGAGGGTCTTGAGGCTGTCCTCGCGCTGAGGGGTGCCGAGGGCGCCGCGGAAGTACTTCGTGGTGACGATGGTGGAGGCGTTGACGCTCCACGACGAGGGGAACTCGACGCCGTGCTGCTCGAAGACGGACTCGCCGGTCTTCCAGTTGGTCTGGACGACGTCGCGACGATCCCACTCAACCTCGTCGTAGGGGTGCACCCCCTTCGTGGTGAAGACCCGGGCGATGGTGAGGCCCTTGGCTGCCTCGTCGTTCTTACGACGCGTGGCGCGTGCGGCGGTCGCGGTCATGGAGATCCCCTCTGATGAGTATTCGCGGAAACTGGTTGGTTAGCTGATGAGTGGCTCTTGGGTCAGGACAGGTTCTGGGGCGACTTCGCCCAGGTCCTTCTCCATCGCGCTGAGCCGAAGGGCGTCGATCTCCTTCTGGAAATCGTCGACCGAGTCGTAGTTCTTGTAGACGCTGGCGAAGCGCAGGTACGCGACCGCGTCCAGCTCTTCCAGGGGGCCGAGGATGGCCACCCCGATCTGCTCTGCCGGAATCTCCGCCTGCCCGGAGGCCCTGAGTGATTCCTCGACACGCTGCGCGAGCGCAGACAGCTGAGCCGGGCTCACCGGCCGCCCCTTGCATGCCTTGGACACGCCCTTGATCACCTTGTCACGGTTGAAGGATTCAACGACTCCGGATCGCTTCACGACGGTGAGGACGATCTGTTCGACGGTGGTGAACTTCCGCTCGCAGATAGGGCACACGCGGCGGCGACGAATCGCGGAACCGTCCTCGAACGCGCGCGAGTCAGACACCTTGGTGTCTGAGTGGCGGCAGAACGGGCAGTGCACGAGCGGGCCTTTCGTGGGGCGTGAGCAGTGGATGTCCAACGGTGCCACGTTCACCCGCAAACCACAAGCTATTGGGGAACGACACCTTTGTAACTACTAGATGTAGGGAAAACAGTAGGCCGCGGTCACGACGGAAGCAATACCGACACGCCCGAATTTCTGCCCGAAAGCGCGAACGCGCCGACGGATCACCGTCGACGCGTCACTCCGGGTGAGCGATCAGGGGTTCACGTGCGCCCAGCCGGGATCCCCGGCGACGTACGTGACAGCCGGATCCGGCTGCGTCATGGCCGCGAACTGCTGAACCGAGACGCCGGCGCCGACGACGGCGAGCAGCGCCACCGCGGCCACCTTCACCTGAAGCCAAGCCGACGGGCGGACTGGCTTCGTCACCGCAGCGCAGGACGAGGCGACAGCAACGCGGCCGGGAGCGACCGGGCGATCCGGGTGCGCCTGAGGCGACCGAAGAGACGGGCGGCCCGAATGCGCGGACTTCACCACTCGGCGAGCCCCGGTGGAAACAACCTGGAACTGAACTGCGTTGGCCACGGTGACCCCTTTCGATCGCTAGAACATCTGTTCGATAGAACACTAGCGCGATTTCTCGGACCATTCAAACACTTGTTCGAACGGCGTGTTGCACGGGTGCGTGCTCCACTAAGCATGAGTCCACCAACGACCACTGACATTTTCTGAGCGCCCTGCAACACGCCGCCACATATCGAACACACGTTCACCTCTGGCGCTAGGGTGAACCCATGGCTGCTGATGATTCGAACCGCCCCCGCAGGGGCCGCCCCACCAACGCTGAGCTCGAGGCCGAGCTGGGCAACATCCGGCCTCTGCCCGATAGCGTGGAGGACACCCACGGCCTCACCTCTCGCCAGGTGGCGATCCTGCAGGTCATCAAGCGCTCCATCGAGGAAGTGGGCTACCCGCCGAGCATCCGTGAGGTGGCGCGTCAGGCCGGGCTCGCGTCCACGTCCAGCGTCTCGCACCAGATGAAGGTGCTGGAGGACAAGGGCTTCCTCCGTCGAGACCCGAATCGGCCGCGAGCCGTCGTCGTCACGCTCCCCGGCGAAGACGAGATGCCGTCGGAGCAGACCTACGACGCCTCGCCTACGTCCGTCACCGCTCCCCTGATCGGGCGCATTGCTGCCGGCGGGCCGATCTTGGCCGAGGAGCAGGTTTCCGACGTGTTCGCGCTACCGAAGCAGCTCGTGGGCGACGGCCAGGTCTTCATGTTGGAGGTCAAGGGCGATTCCATGATCGACGCGGCCATCTGCGAGGGCGATTGGGTGGTGGTGCGTCAGCAGACCGATGCGGTCAACGGCGACATCGTCGCCGCGTTGCTCGACGATGAGGCAACGGTCAAGACCTTCAAGCGCAAGGACGGCCAGATCTGGCTGCTGCCGCACAACGAGCGCTACTCCCCCATCGACGGCACCCATGCCCGCATCATGGGCAAGGTTGTGGCCGTCATGCGTAAACTCTGACCGCCCCTACTCCGCTTCTGCCCCTTCAACAGGGCGTCGTCGGCTCCGTTACTCAGCGCCCCGGAGCCGGCGCAGCGCTTGAACGGCGATGTCGCCGTCGGTGGTCATCCAGAAATCTGGCAGTGACGATTTCAGGAAGGATCCGTAGCGTTTGGTCACCAGCCGTGGATCCAAGACGGCAACCACTCCCCGATCTTCGCTGCGCCGGATGAGACGGCCGGCCCCCTGAGCCAACAGCAACGCCGCGTGGGTGGCGGCCACCGACATGAAACCGTTGCCCCCGGCATCATCGACGGCCTTCTTGCGCGCCTGCATGAGGGGGTCGTCCGGACGGGGGAAGGGGATCTTGTCGATGATCACCAACTGGCACG
Source organism: Tessaracoccus flavescens (assembly GCA_020741375.1). Taxonomy (GTDB): domain Bacteria; phylum Actinomycetota; class Actinomycetes; order Propionibacteriales; family Propionibacteriaceae; genus Arachnia; species Arachnia flavescens_A. Next base: position 5,133 of record DYZF01000239.1, on the reverse strand, counting down.
TTTCGCCGGGCACGTCCACGCCTTGCCAGAGCGACATCGTGCCGAACAGGGACGTCTCCGGTTCGGCCAAGAACCGGCGCGTCAGCTCGGAGAGTTGGGCGTCTCCCTGGCACAGCAGTGACAGGTTGGGCACCTCCCGGCGCACGTACTCGGCTGCCTGCTCAGCGGCGCGACGTGAGGCGAACAGCCCCAGCGTGCGGCCTTCCGCGGCCCACATGAGCTGGGCGATCTCGGCCAGCGTGGCGTCCGACAGCCCGTCGCGACCGGGATCGGGGAGTTTGCGTGCGACGTAGAGGATGCCTTGCTTGCGGTAGTCGAACGGCGAACCAACATCGACACCGCGCCAGGCGAACTCGTTGTCCGGTTCGTCATCGCCGTCGATGCGGTCGGAGCGACGGAGCCCGACGGAGGCGGCCGCCGGCTCGAATGTGCCGCCAAGGGCCAGCGTCGCCGACGTGAGAATGGTGGTGGTCTCGCCGAAGACCTTGTCGTGGAGCAAACTGGCCACGTCGAGGGGGGCGACGTAGGCGGCGCGGCCCATGACCTCAGATTCGGTGACCCAGACGACGTCGTCGTCCTTCAGCTTCACGATCCGCTCCGCGACGTCGAAGATGTCCTTGACGGCGGCCGTCGCCTGCGTGCGTTCCGGATCGTCGGTGACCTTGCCCAGTTCGCTGACCACCTTGCGCGTGACATCGCGCAGGACGGCCGCCGCGTAGACCAGCGGTGCGGTGGCGGAGGTGATCCGGCTGACGTCGGACTCCGCCAGTGCCTGTTTGATCGCGTCGGATTGGTCGAGGAAGTCGACGCCCAGATCGTCGTCGAGCCAGCCGAGAACGCGCCGGGCGGTGCGGTCGATCATGCCCGGGGTGAGCTCGTCGGTAGCGGCCGTGGTGATGCGGCTGACAAGTTCGTGGGCTTCATCGACGATGAGGGCGGCGTGCTCCGGCAGGACGGTGCCACCGTGCATCGCGTTGATCGCCAGGAGGGCGTGGTTTGTGACAACCAGTTGCGCGTCCTTGGCCCGCTCGCGGGACGCTTCGACGAAGCACTCGGAGCCGAAGGGGCAGGCCGCCACGCCGAGGCATTCCCGAGTGGGGATAGAGACCTGCTGCCAGCCCCGGGCGGTGTGCGTGGGCGCGTCGTCGCGGTCGGCGATGCCGCCGTTGGCCGCCTCCTCCTCCACCCATTCGCGCAGGGCCATCACCTCCGCGCCCAGCTTGCTGACGTCGTCCGCCTTGGAATGCGCCACGGCCTCCGCCATGGCGGCCGCCCCGAGGAGGGAATCCTGCTCCGGATCCACCCCTTGGCGGGACCGATAGAGGCAGGCGTAGTTGGTGCGGCCCTTCAGGATCGCGGCCTTCGGCCGCTTGCCCGTCACCGCCTCCACGGCATCCAGTGCGGTGGGGATGTCTTTCGTGGCCAGCTGCGCCTGCAGCGCCAGCGTGGCGGTGGCGACGATCACCCGCTCGTCGGAGGCGACGCAGGTGGCCAGCGCGGGGGCGAGGTAGCCCAGCGACTTACCGGTACCGGTGCCGGCCTGCACGAGCAGGTGGACCCCCGATTCGATGGCATCCGCGACGGCCTCGACCATCAGGTCTTGGCCGGGACGGGACTCGCCGTGGATACCACCGACCGCGCTGGCGAGAATCGCGTGCGGATCAGCCATGGCTGTAGGCGGCGAGTTCGTCGGCCAATCCGGCCCGGACCCGCGCCGAGACGAGGGTGCCGCCCTCGGTGTGTTCGAGCGATTCGATCACCGCAGTCTTGTGGATCTTGTCCACCAGATCCCCACGCTCATAAGGAATGAGCACGGTCACCGAGATTTCCGGCCGAGGCAGGGCCTCGTCGATGGCAGCCAGCAAGGTATCGATGCCGCGACCGGTGCGTGCCGACACCAGGATGGCGTCCGGATGGTTGGCACGCAGCGCCATGACGGTGGTGGCGTCGGCCACGTCGGCCTTGTTGAGGACCAGCAGCTCACGAACATTGCTGGCGTCGATTTCGTTCAGCACGGTGCGAACGGCGGCGATTTGCCCCTCCGGGTCTGCGTCTGACGCATCGACGACGTGCAGCAGCAGGTCTGCTTGAGCAGACTCCTCCAGCGTGGAGCGGAAGGCTTCCACCAGATCGTGTGGGAGGTGGCGGACGAAGCCGACGGTATCTGTGAGCGTGTAGACGCGGCCGTCGGCCGTCTCTGTGCGACGGGTGGTGGGATCCAGGGTGGCGAACAGTGCGTCCTCCACCAGCACCCCTGCCCCGGTGAGCCTGTTGAGCAGCGACGACTTGCCGGCGTTCGTATAGCCGACGATGGCCACCGACGGCACCTGATTGCGACGGCGCTCCGCCCGCTTGCCCTCGCGGGTGGCATCCATATCGCGGAGCTTGCGTCGCAGCTGGGCGATCCTCGTGTGGATGCGGCGACGATCCGTCTCGATCTTGGTTTCACCCGGGCCGCGGCCACCGATACCGGCACCGCCCGCGGCGCGACCACCAGCCTGACGCGACAGGTTGCCGCCCCAACCACGAAGCCGCTGCTTCAGGTACTGCAGCTGCGCCAGCTCCACTTGGGCCTTGCCCTCGGCGCTCTTGGCGTGTTGGGCGAAGATGTCGAGGATCAGTGCAGTCCGGTCCACCACCTTGACCTTGATCCGGTCTTCGAGGTTGCGCAGCTGTGCCGGCTCCAACTCGCCATCGCAGATGACGGTGTCTGCCCCGGTGGCCTGCACCACTTCCGCGACCTCCTCCACCTTGCCGCGACCGATGTACGTGGCCGGATCCGGGCTTGAGCGGCGCTGCACGAGCGCCTCCAGCACCTCGGACCCTGCAGTTTCGGCCAGCAGCTTGAGCTCTGCCATGGCGTTGTCGGCGTCTTCCTGAGACCCGCTGGTCCAGACGCTGACCAAGACGACGCGCTCTAGGCGGAGCTGGCGATACTCGACCTCGGAGATGTCCTCCAGTTCGGTGCGCATGCCGGCAACACGGCGCAGCGAGTGCCGTGCGGCAAGATCTTCTTGGTCACCGTCGTGATCGAGGACATCGAGTTCGGGATACGTATCGTTCATCGTCTGGCCATTGTTCCAGCCGGCGGCAACTCCACCAAGGCCAGACATGGCGATTGTGGATAACTAGAGCCAGTATTCGCCACGAGCGATAATCACCGCGGGGCCGGTCAGCGTGGCGTCCTCGCCGTCGAACTCGACGGAGAGGTCACCGCCCGGCACCGTGACCTCCACATCGCCGTCGTATCCGGTGCGTTCGCGGTAGGCGCGTGCCGCCGCCACGACGCCCGTTCCGCAGCTGCGGGTCTCTCCGGATCCACGCTCATGCACCCGCATCCGGAGCTTGCCCGGCGCGAGGATCTCGATGAACTCGACGTTGACGCCCTCGGGGAAGACGTCCGCCGGCTGCCACGTCGGCCCCGTGTGGAGGTCCAGGTCATCCAGCCCACCCTCGAGGAAGACGACGGCGTGGGGGTTGCCCACGTCCACCTTCGTGGCCGGCCACGACTGGCCCTGGTGCGAGATATGCACCTCGTCGTCGATGATTCGGGCGGCGCCCACCTGTGCGCGGATCTGCCCGATGCGCCCCAGTTCGACATGCTTGACACCGGCGCGGGTGGCGACGTCGAAGGATCCGGTGTCCACCAACTGTTCGTTGATGAGGTAGCGCGCGAACACCCGCAAGCCGTTGCCACACATCTCCGCGACTGACCCGTCGGAGTTGTAGTAATCCATGAACCAGATGGTGGGGTCGCCGTCCCATTCGCGGATGCTGGAGGCCCTGACGACGCGGATGACGCCGTCGGCCCCGATGCCCGCCCGCCTGTCGCACAACACCTTGATGAACTCGGGGTGGATCTCGTGCATCGCGTACGAGTCATCGAGAATGATGAAGTCGTTTTGCGTGGCGTGTCCCTTGTGGAAGCTGAACCTGCGCATCATCCCTCCTCAGGCACTGCGGCGATTTCCCTCAGTCTATCTCCGACACAATCCGCTCGGCGTTGCCGGGGTCCAGGGCATCGAGCCATACGATCCGTGGGTCGCGGCGGTACCAGCCCAGCTGCTTGCGGAAGAACCGTCTTGTGGCCTTCTGCACCGCGGCCTTCGCCTCCTCCTCCGTCAGGTGCCCGTCCAAGAAATCCACCACCTGGCGGTAGCCGATGGCACGCACCGCCGTGACGCCCTCGCGCAGCCCCACCCGCAGGAGCCCTTCGACCTCTCCGACCAGACCCTGGCGCCACATCTCCTCGACCCGCTCATCGATCCGCTGATCCAGGACGGCCCGATCGAGATCCAGCCCGAACTGATGCACCCCTTCCAACGCGTAGGTCCATTCCGGGATGCTCGGCCGGTGGCCCCCGGTCAGTTCGAGCACCTCAAGGGCGCGTACGGTGCGCCGACCGTTGCCGGGTTCGATCTTCGCGGCCGACTCCGGGGCCAGCCGCCGCAGTTCTTCGTGCAGTGCAAAGGGGCCGACGTCTGCCAACCGCTGCTCCCACTTGGCGCGAACACCCTCGTCGGCTCCGGGGAACTCGAAGTGGTCGGTCACCGCACGGGTGTAGAGCGCCGATCCCCCGACGACGATCGGCACCGCGCCGCGCTCGCGCACATCAGCGATCACTTCGCGGGCGAGTGTTTGGAAGTCGGCCACCGACGCCCGCTCCGTGACATCGGCGATGTCGATGAGATGGTGGGGAACGCCGCGCCGTTCGTCCATCGTGGGTTTGGCGGTGCCGATGTCCATCCCCCGGTAAACCAGCATCGAGTCCGCGTTGACCACCTCGGCCGGCTGTCCCCGCGACGCCAACGTCAGCGCGACATCGACGGCGAGGCTCGACTTGCCCGACGCGGTCGGGCCGACCAGCACGATCAGCGGGAGCATGTGGGCCAGTGTGCCATGCGGCCTCCGGTGCATGTGATTTCCCTTGACCCTTCCCCCAGCCGGGAACTCGGGGCAAGATGGGCCTTGACCTACTGTCAAAGAGAAGGGAGTGCGCCCATGGGAATTTTCGATAAGGCTGGCGACCTCGCCAAGCAGCACGAAGATCGCATTGAGGCCGGCATTGAGCAGGCTGGCGATTTCGTGGACGAGAAGACCGGCGGCAAGTACGCAGGCCAGGTTGACCAGGCT
>DYZF01000238.1 GCA_020741375.1 Tessaracoccus flavescens | reverse complement strand
AGGCCCTGCTGGATGCCCACTCGATTCGTCGCCACTTGAAGGCCCACGACCTCGGCGATCTGGACGGCAAGACGGTGGCGATCACCGGCGACCTGCTGCACTCGCGGGTGGTGCGCTCCAACGTGCTGCTGCTGCACAAGCTGGGCGCGCAGGCCGTCCTGGTTGCTCCGCCCACCCTGATGCCGCCGGGTGTGGAGACGTGGGGCGTCGAGACCACCCACGATTTTGATTCCGTGCTGCCCGACGTCGATGTCGCGATGATGCTGCGGGTGCAGCGCGAGCGCATGGCGGGCGGATTCTTCCCGTCGGAGCGCGAGTACATCGACGGCTACGGCCTCACCCCGCGGCGCCTACGCCTGCTGAAAGCGGGCGCGTGCATCGCGCACCCCGGACCGCTTAACCGCGGCTTGGAGATCTCGTCGGCGGCGGCCGATGAGGCGCGTTCCATCATTCTCGATCAAGTCTCGTCCGGCGTCGCTGTCCGGATGAGCGTGCTGTACCACCTGCTAGCTGGAGGAGACGCCGCATGACCGCAACCACGCTGCGAGGAGTGACGCTGCCGGATGGCACGAGCCTCGATCTGCACCTGAGCGACGGCTTCATCGTCGACGACGCGCCGTCCGGCGCCACCGTCGTCGACTGCGACGGCCTCATGGCGCTGCCCGGCCTGGTGGACGTGCACACGCACCTGCGTGAACCCGGCCGTGAGGACGCGGAGACGGTGCTGAGCGGTTCGCGTGCCGCGGCCCGCGGCGGCTTCACGGCCGTGTGCGCCATGGCCAACACACAGCCGGTCACGGACACGGCCGAGAAGGCCGAGCACATCCTTGAGCTGGGCCAAAAGGCCGGGCTGGTCGACGTCGTCGTCATCGGCGCCATCTCGAAGGGGCTCCAGGGCGAGGAACTCGCGGAGCTGGGGCTGATGAACCGCTCCCGCGCCGGCGTGACGATGTTCTCCGACGACGGCATGTGCCTCATGAACCCGCAGCTGATGCGCCGCGCGCTCGAGTGGGTCAAGCCTTTCGGGGGCGTCATCGCGCAGCACTCGCAGGACAGCTTCCTCGCGGGCCCCGGTGCCTGCTGCCACGAGGGCGAGATCTCGGGCCGTCTAGGTCTGGGGGGCTGGCCGCCCGTGGCGGAATCGACCATCATCGCCCGCGACGCGATGCTGGCCGAGGCCACAGGATCGCGGCTGCACGTGTGCCACATCTCCACGGCTGAAGGCGTCGAGGTGGTCCGCTGGGCCAAGGCCCGTGGCATCAACGTCACCGCCGAGGTCACCCCGCACCACCTGCTGCTCGGCACCGAGGAGCTCATGGGCTACGACACCACGTTCAAGGTCAATCCCCCGCTGCGCACCTCGGAGCACATCGAGGCTGTGCGCGAAGCACTGGCCGACGGAACCATCGACGTCGTCGGCACCGACCACGCCCCGCACGCCGCGCAGGACAAGGATCACGCGTTCGTCGATGCTCGTCCGGGCATGCTCGGCTTGGAGCAGGCGCTCTCCGTGGTGATCGAGACCATGGTGAAGCCCGGCCGACTGGATTGGGCTGGCGTGGCTGATCGCATGTCGCATGCACCCGCGAAGGTGGCCTCGCTCAAGAATCAGGGCAGGCCGCTCACCGTCGGTGAACCGGCCAACCTGGTGCTGATCGATCCCGAGCGCATGGGCACGGTGGACAAGGAAGCCTCGGCCTCCATTTCGCGGAACAACCCGTACCACGGCAGGTCGCTGCCGGATCCCGTGGAAGCCACCTACCTTCGCGGGGTGGAAACCTACCGACGCTGACCCGTCACCTTCGGATGCGGGTTCCTTGGCTGCTCACGTCGTAGGCGAAATCCAGCGGACTTCGGTAGTGGAATCGCCCGGGCGCAGTCTGCTGGACGCGCCACACGCCGGCCGTCTTGGCTCGGTGGGCCCGACGACCGAGCCAGCCCACGTTGTGCAGGCCGGTCTGGTTGCTGTTGTGTTCGCGGCTGAAGGGCGCGGTGTGCTCGAAATCCAGACCCGCGGAACTGCGATGCGAGAAGGGGAATGTCTCCGTGGGCATCGCCAGCCAAGCCGCCCGACGCATCCGCACCGACGGCACGTACTGCGGCTCGGCCGGTAGCTCGGGGAGGTCTATCACTGGCTGAACCGTGACGTCGAAGCCCTCACCCAGCAACTCACCGATGGCGCGGCTGGTGAGGTGCCCGGCTTTCTCGACGCGGGCCACCGGCGAGAGACCCTCGACGGCGTCGGCGGAGACGTGTACGGCCAACTCAAGGCGTGGGCGCAGCCGTGAGAGGGGGACGGAAATGGTGCCGCAGAGTGCGCCGAGACACTGTGGGCCGCGACGGTGCTGGCGACCACAATCCTGCCCATCAGGCCGGTGGTCGTCCACGTGGACGCTGGCCTGGCGCGTCACTTCACCGCTGGCAGCCACATCGCCCTGGCAATGGGACCCGAAGAGAGGATCGGCAAGAGCGGCCTGCTGAAGGAGCGCAGTGGCGTAGGCGGGGTTGGCCAGCACGCCGACGGCTTTCGCTCGCAGTTGCTCCTTCGGAGTGTTTGGGTGCTGTGGCGCCAACACCTCCGCCATCCGCTCCAACGCCGCGTCGAGCAGTTTGCCGTCAAGGACGTCGAGCCGGCCCGTGAGGTTGATTGCCCCGTCGTGCAGGCCCCAGATGTGAACCCCGCGCTGTGCCCTCGCCTTGGCTTCCCGCTCAGCGGCCGCGGCTGGATCCGCTTCGATGATGAGTTTGTCGAGAAGGTTGAAGGCCGCTGTCCAGCCCAGCTTCGCCTGCTTCGGGTACCAGCGATCCGTGACCTGCCCGGCCACGTCGATCGGCAGCTCGGCGCACTTCGTGGCCGCCTTGCAGGCGCGACGCGCCTCGATTCCCAACTCGATGACTGCACCCCAGAGACGCGGATGGCGGTGCTTGAGGTTGAGGGCGTCTGCCAACTGGGAGGCCGCAGCGGGCTGTGAGCATTCGAGCAGGCCCGCCAGTTCGAGCACCAAGAACTCGGACACGCTCGGCGTGCCCGCTCCCCCCATCAAACGGCATCTTTCCACCGCAGGTGGCAACTAGCGGCAACAAATGGCCCAGAAACCAGCCACCGGTAGTGTTTCCACCACAAGACTCACAGGAGGAAAGCATGTCTGATCTGGCCAACGTTGGCGTCATCGGAATGGCGGTCATGGGCTCCAACCTCGCCCGCAACTTGGCGCACAAGGGCCACCGTGTCGCGCTCTTCAACCGCACCTACGCCAAGACGGAGGCCGTCATGGCAGAGCACGGCACCGAAGGCGATTTCCGCCCGGCCGAGAAGCTCGAAGATTTCGTCGCGTCGCTCGAGCAGCCCCGTCGCATCATCATCATGGTGAAGGCCGGCGGCCCCACGGACGCGACCATCGATTCGCTCATCCCCCTCCTCGACGAGGGCGACATCGTCGTCGACGGCGGCAACGCCTTCTTCGAGGACACCCGCCGCCGCGAGGAGAAGCTGCGCGGCCTCGGCTTCCACTTCGTCGGCGCCGGCATCTCCGGCGGCGAGGTCGGCGCCCTCGAGGGACCGTCGATCATGCCCGGCGGATCCCGCGAGTCCTACAAGGCCCTCGGCCCGATCCTCGAATCCATCGCCGCCCAGGTGGACGGCGAAGCCTGCTGCACCTACATCGGCACCGACGGCGCCGGCCACTTCGTGAAGATGGTCCACAACGGCATCGAGTACGCCGACATGCAGTTCATCGGCGAGGCCTACGAGCTGCTGAAGGGCCTCGGCCTCAGCCACGAAGAGATGGCCGACATCTTCGCCACGTGGAACACCGGCGACCTCGATTCCTACCTCATCGAAATCACCTCCGAAGTGCTGCGCAAGGTTGACGCCAAGACGGGCAAGCCGCTCGTCGAAGTGATCGTCGACGCTGCCGGCATGAAGGGCACCGGCACGTGGACCGTGCAGTCGGCCCTCAACCTCGGCACCCCCGTCAACGCCATCGCCGAATCCGTCTTCGCCCGCGCCATCTCCTCCTCCCCCGAGCTGCGCGCCGCCTCTCAGAAGGCCCTGTCCGGTCCCGAAGGCAACATCAAGGTTGCCGACCGCGACGCCTTCATCGAGCAGATCCGCCAGGCCCTGTGGGCCTCGAAGGTGGTTGCCTACGCTCAGGGCCTCGACGAGATCCGCATGGCCGGCAAGGAATACGGCTGGGACATCAACATCGGCGAGGTCGCCAAGATCTGGCGCGACGGCTGCATCATCCGCGCGAAGCTGCTCGAGCGCATCCGCTCCGAGTACGCCGCCAACTCTCTGACGACGCTGCTGGAGGCACCGTCGGTCGCGGCCGACTTGGGCTCGGCTCAGGACGCTTGGCGCACCGTCGTCGCCGAGGCCGTCAAGGCTGGCGTTCCGGTGCCCGGCTTCTCGTCGGCACTCGCGCACTACGACCAGGCTCGCGCCCGTCGCCTTAACGCCGCCCTCACCCAGGGTCTGCGCGACTACTTCGGTGCTCACACGTACCGTCGCGTTGATGCCGAGGGCACGTTCCACACGAACTGGTCCACCGACGGCTCCGAGGTGGAAGCCACCGACAGCCACTGACCCGGGCAGAACTGTCACCGGATGGTGGCAGACTTCACCCATGACTGACGCCCTCGGCCCATTCTCGGCCCCAGCCCGAGAATGGTTCGAGGGCGTCTTTCGTGCGCCGACGCCGGTCCAAGCTGAGGCGTGGAGCGTCATTTCCTCCGGGGCGCACGCCCTCGTCGTCGCGCCCACGGGTTCGGGCAAGACGCTTGCCGCGTTCTTCTGGGCACTCGACACGCTGGCCAGCAGGCCGGCCTCCCCGGGCACCAAGGTGCTCTACATCTCCCCGCTCAAGGCCCTGGGCGTCGACGTCGAACGCAACCTACGCGCTCCTCTGACTGGCCTGCGCGTCACCGCCGAACGGCTTGGCGTCACGCAGACGGATCTTTCGGTGGGCGTTCGAAGCGGCGACACCCCGGCCCGCGAACGAGCCGCGCTGCTGCGCCGGCCACCCGACATCCTCATCACGACGCCCGAGTCGCTCTATCTGATGTTGACCAGTTCAGCGCGCGAGACACTGCGGAACGTCGAAACCGTGATCGTCGACGAGATCCACGCCGTCGCCGGAACCAAACGAGGCAGCCACCTCTCGCTCTCCCTTGAGCGTCTCGACGCGCTCGTTGGCCACGACGTCCAGCGGGTCGCCCTGTCGGCGACGGTGCGTCCCATCGAACGGGTGGCCTCGTTCTTGGGCGGAGATCGGTCCGTCACTGTCGTGGCTCCGCCTGCCCACAAGGACTGGGATGTCCATGTGCGGGTGCCCGTTGCCAACTTGGCGGACCCTGGGCCAGCCCCCGGGGCGGATGCCCTGGACGATCCACTGCTGACCGGCCCAGCGAACAACTCCATCTGGCCGCACGTCGAGGCCGAACTCTACGACGCGGTGCTCTCCGGACGATCGACGCTGATCTTCACCAACGGCCGACGATCAGCTGAACGCATCACCGGCCGCCTCAACGAGATGTGGGCCGAGGAACACGCCCCAGAGACGCTGCCCCCCATTCCGCCGCGCCCACCCGCGCAGATCATGGCACCCGTCGATGCGGTGCGCAACGCGCCGGCCGTCATCGCGCGGGCCCACCACGGGTCGGTCAGCAAGGAGGCGCGCGCCGAGATCGAAACCCAGCTCAAGTCAGGCGAGTTGAAGTGCGTGGTCGCCACGTCCTCGCTTGAGCTCGGCATCGACATGGGCGCCATCGACAAGGTGATTCAGGTGGGGGCGCCGCCGTCGGTCGCCAGTGCTTTGCAGCGGGTTGGCCGCGCCGGCCACGTCGTCGGCGCCGTCTCCGTTGGCGACGTCTATCCCCTGCACCGGGGCGATCTCGCGCCAGCCGTTGTCGCCACCGAGTCGATGCTCGCGGGCCAGATCGAGGAGTTGCACGTCCCTCGCCACCCGCTCGACGTGCTTGCTCAGCAGACGGTCGCTGCTGCGGCTGCGGCGGGCGAGAACGGTCTCCATCCCGACGACTGGTTCCGCACCGTCACGCGGGCCCAGCCGTACGCCGGTCTCGATCGAGGATTGTTCGACTCAACCGTCGAGCTGGTCACTGGCTCCTACCCATCGGCAGATTTCGGCGAGCTGCGCGCCCGGCTCACGCTGGCGCACTCGGGCCGACTCGTTGCACGCCCAGGCGCCCTAAGGCTGGCAGCCACCTCGGGCGGCACCATCCCAGACAGGGGCATGTTCGGCGTCTTCCTGGCGGGCGACGAGTCCGGCCAGCGGAGGGTTGGCGAACTGGACGAGGAGATGGTCTTCGAATCGCGTGTCGGCGACGTCTTCACGCTAGGTGCGTCGTCGTGGCGGATCGAGGAGATCACGCGCGACCAAGTGCGCGTCACCCCCGCCCCTGGCAACACCGGTCGCCTGCCGTTTTGGCGAGGCGAGGACGACGGCAGGCCCGTCGAACTCGGGCGCCGCATCGGCCAGTTGCACAAGGAGGTCGGCCGCAACCCAGACCGCCTCAACCGCGCGTATCTCGACGGCAACACCACCGATAACCTGCACCGCTATCTGGAGGAGCAACGCTCCGCAACGGGCGTGGTGCCCGACGATTCCACGGTCCTCATCGAGCGGTTCCGCGACGAGCTCGGAGACTGGCGCGTCGTTGTCCATTCACCGCTCGGCAAGCGGATCTTGGCGGCATGGGCATTGGTCATGGCCGATTCCCTCTCTAGGGCCACCGGCATGGACGTTCGCCCCGTGGCGGGCGACGACGGCGTGGCCTTCCGCCTCCCAGACTGTGACGCCGTCGAGCAACTGTCGGACCTTCTTGTCGGCCACCCTGACGAGGTCACCGGGATCGTGACGGAACAGGTGGGGGGCACGGCGCTGTTCGCCGGCCGCTTCAGAGAATGCGCCGCACGAGCGCTGCTTCTCCCCCGGCTCAACCCGGGCCGCCGGGCGCCGCTGTGGCAACAGCGGCAGAAGGCCCAACAGTTGTTGGAGGTCGCCAGGCATCACCCGCGCTTCCCCATCGTTATCGAAACCGTCCGTGAGGTGACCCAGGATGTGTTCGACGTGCCGGGTCTCGTCGAGCTGACGAAGGCGATCCGTGCAGGCGGAGTCCGGCTCGTCGAAGTGGTCACGGAACAGCCCAGTCCTTTCGCGGCCACGCTGCTGTTCCGCTACCCTGGCGCGTTTCTGTACGAAGGCGACGTCCCGCTCGCCGAACGCCGAGCGGCGCTCCTGTCGATGGACCCCGAACTGCTCGCCGCTGCTCTCGGCACGCTCGATCTCCGCGAACTGCTCGACGAGGACGTGGTCTCTGAGGTGGCGGCAGAACTTCAACACACCTCCCCCTCCCGACGCGTATCGACCCTCGATGGGCTGGTTGATCTGCCGCGGATCCTCGGTCCCATCCGGCTGTCGGGGCTGGCCGATCGAGTGACTCCGGACCTGGCGGGCCAGCTTGATGAGACGGTGAGGTCGCTCGGGAGTCAGGTCGCCGTCGTGCAGATGGCAGGCGAGCCGCACCTTGTAGCCGCAACAGACCTGGCGCTGTTGCGCGACGCACTCGGAGTGCCGATTCCGGCTGGCTATCCCGCCCCAGTAGACCCGCCTGGGCGCGACGCCCTCACGCAGTTGGTGGCCCGGTACGCCCGCACCCACACCCCCTTCACTCTGGGCGATGTGGCGTCGGCCTTTGGGCTTGGCACCTCGACGGTTGCGATGGTGGTTGAGCGTGAGGTCGCGGCCAGGAGGCTCACGGTCGGCCAGTTCACGGTGGGCGTGACCGAGCAGGAGTACGTCGACACGGAGGTGCTGCGCCGTTTGAGGCAGCGCTCGCTGGCTGCGGCGCGGTCCCAGCTCCAGCCCATCTCGCAGACGGGCTTCGCGCGCTTCCTTGCCGCAGCACACGAGATCGACGCCCGCCCGCACTCGAGCCCCGACGAGGTGCTCATCGCACTCCAACGACTCGGAGGAGCCGCCCTGCCCTG
>DYZF01000237.1 GCA_020741375.1 Tessaracoccus flavescens | reverse complement strand
GGGTTGGTCAGCGACGCCGTGGTGCCGGCGAAGTCCGACACCTGAAGATCGCCGTCGCGAGTCTTCTTGACTACGGTCTCGTAGGCGGACCAGAACTGGAAGAAGTTGAGGTTCTCGCAGCCCTTGATGTTGGGCACCAGGAGTTGACGGGTGTCGCCCTTCTTCACGTCAATGGCGATGCCGAGGTTGATCGCAGGGTTCTCGATCAGGTTGGGCTTGCCGTCGACGACGTCGTAGGCGTTGTTCATCTCCGGCAGCGCCTTGAGCGCCTGCACCATCGCGAAGCCGATGATGTGGGTGAACGAGACCTTGCCACCCTTGGAGGTGCGCAGGAAGTTGTTGATGACGGTGCGCTGATCGATGACCAGCTTCATCGGCACGGAACGCACCGACGTGGCCGTGGGGACGGTCAGCGACGTCTCCATGTTCTTCGCGGTGCGCATGGGAGCGCCACGAAGCACGGTGTACTTGGGCTCGCTGGAGGTGGGCTCGGGACGCAGCGCCGGGTTCGGGGCGTTGGCCGAGAGGCCCGCGCCTGTGCCCGGGTTGTGCGGGGCTTCGCCACCCTGCTTGACCGACTCCACCTGCTTCTTCGACGGAGCGCCCTCCGCCTTCGCCGGCTCAGCCTTCGCCGCCGGCTTGGCCGGGGCGCTCTCCGGCCTGGGGGCGGCCTTGGCGGGCTCGGAAGCCTTGGGCTCAGCCTTCTCGGCCGCCTTCGTGGCCTCGGCCTTGGGCGCCGGCTGTTCGGTCTTGTTCGCCGACGGGGGCGTGGGCGGGGAGGCCGCCTTGGAGGGCTCAGACGTGGCGGCGCCGTTACCGCCAAAGAACTCGCGCCAGCTGGCGTCGACCGACTGGGGATCCGCCTCATAGGCGTCCCGCATTTCGTCGATCAGCCAAGAATTGGCCCCGAAAGCGTCATGTGAGTCAGGTGATGACATGTGCCCGTGGCCGAAGCCACTTCCCCTCTGTGAGTTTTCTGAGGCCGCAGACGTCTGCGGCTGCTTGGACAACCTTAGCGAATCAACCAATGGTTTCGACGCGTCGGAGGTCGGCCGTCTCAAATGCTGCGCGACGACTTGCCCGAAGGGTCAACCAGTAGGCGTAGCCACCCAGCGCGACGAGCATGGCGTTGCGCAGCAGCAGGACCGACGTCTCTGGTCCGGAGCCCTGCGGGATGGCCATGATTCCGTAGGCGCCCCACGGATACGTGAACTGCGTCAAACCAGCCACAACTAGGACGGACGCGGCCACCACCGCGAGGTGCCGGCGCAGCCAGGGGGCCGTCGGAAGCGCCAGCAGAGCGGCGATCGGCCCGCCCAGCCACAACACGTATTGGGGTGACAGTGTCTTGTTGGCGATGATCGTCAGCAGCACGATGGTCAGCACAGCGAGCAGCATGGCCTGATCCAGCGCGGGCGACTCGCTCGTGGCATGCCGAAGTAGCCGGACCGAGAGGTGGATCGTGGCCACGATCGAGGCCGCGACCAGCACCGTCGACACCGTCAGCATGAATCCCACGCCCGGGCCGGAGAGCTCCAGGGCGTTGTACTCGGAAAGGAACGGGGTCCAGTCCGCCCGGTGCGTGAACGTGCGCAGGAACATCAGGGGACTGGCGGGCACGGATTCAATCTGCAGCCCGCGCTCCGATTGCCACGTGATCGGAGACGCCGACCGCGACCAGCCGGAGGTCAACAGCGATGCAGCGGCCAGACCTAAACCGATGACGACGAAGCCCACCAGCCGCTTCCTGCCGGCCGTGTCGCGCAGTGGGTGAGGAGCCAAGAGCGGGCCGATGAGGAGAGCCGGCCACAGCTTGATGGCCGCCCCCAGCCCAATCAGCCCGCCCGCGATGCGCGGGTGGCTCCCCACGAGCAGGCAGGCCCACGCCACGAGTGCCGCGGGGATGAGATCGAAGCGGTACCAGACGATGGCCCCGCTGGCGCCGGTGAACAGGATCCAGAAGAGGGCGCCGCTTGCGTTCCCGCGCCGGAAGAGGCTGATCGCGACCGCCGCGTCCAAGAGCAGGAAGAAGCCGACGTAGATCCACGCCCAGTGCTGCCAGCCTCCGCCCAGGGTGTACAGGGCCTGAAGGATCCAGACGGCGGGCACCGGGTATTCCGTCATGACGCCCGACTCGCCGTTGTCCAGCCGGTTGAGGTGATAGCCGTAGTACGAGAGATCGTTCGCGACGAACTTCACCTGGTCCAGCAAGAGGCTGCCAGCTATCAGCAGGCGGGTCACGAAGAACAGAGCGATGAGCCCGACTGCGGAGAAATAATCGGCAGGGGAAGGGCCGGCAAGCACACTGCTGCGATCAGCCATCGGTGCCCCCTGAATTCTCGGAAGAGAAGAGTATGGGCGCCCCCGCGAGGATTCGAACCTCGGCTCCCGCCTCCGGAGGGCGGTGCTCTATCCCCTGAGCTACGGGGGCTGACCGTCACCCGAGGGCGACAACGAGAAAGGGTAGCACCTGCCGGGCCGCGGTCGCACAAGTCAAACCGGTGGGTCAGCGTCCGAACCGGTGGGCATCGGTGATCACCCTTCGCGTTGGAAGGGCCGGGCGTGGCAGGCTTGGCCACCATGACGCACATGCACATCGCTGGCTCCATCCACGCCGACGCGGCGCAGGGTGGCCCGCAGTGGCTCACCGTCCCGGCGGACCTCAACGAGTTGGATCTCAAGCTCTGGCCGCGGGGGACTCGACGCGGGGACGACGGCCACATCGTCGTCGCCGGGGCACGCCTGACCGACGTGGCCGCCGAACACGGCACGCCCGTCTACGTCATCGACGAGGACGATTTCCGCTCCCGGGCTCGCGACTTCACGTCGTCGTTCAAGGGCTGGGGCATCTACTACGCGGGCAAGGCGTTGCTGACCAAGACGGTGGCCCGATGGGCCTTCGAGGAGGGCCTGAACCTCGATGTGACGACCATGGGTGAGATGCGGATCGCGCTCGCGGGCGGCATGCCCGGCAGCCGGCTCGGCCTGCACGGCAACAACAAGTCCGAGGTGGAGATCGCCTATGCCCTGGAGCAGGGCGTGGGGCGGATCATCGTCGATTCCTTCGACGAGATCAACCGACTGGAGCGCGCCTGCGAGGCGGGCGGGCATCGCGCCCGGGTCATGGTGCGCGTCACCACGGGCGTCGAGGCCCACACCCACGAATACATCGCAACCGCTCACGAGGATCAGAAGTTCGGCCTGTCGATCATGGGCGGCCAGGCGTTGACCGCTTTGGTGCGCTGCCACTCCTCTCAGTATCTGGATCTGGCGGGGATCCACAGCCACATCGGCTCCCAGATCTTCGAGACCCACGGCTTCGAAGTGGCGATCCGTCGCACCCTGCGGCTCGCGTCCCAGTTCAAGACCGCGACCGGCGTCGAACTCCCCGAGCTCGATCTGGGCGGCGGCTTCGGCATCGCTTACACCGCTGAGGACAACCCGTCTGCGACGCAGGATCTTGCGGCGGCCTTCGAAGAGATGATCGACCACGAGTGTCGTGGCTTCGGGCTCAGCCGCCCGCACCTCAGCATCGAGCCCGGCCGTGCCATCTGCGGACCGTCCGGCGTGGCCGTGTACGAGGTGGGCACAGTCAAGGTGGTGGAACTGGAGGGCAACCGCTCACGCACCTACGTCAGCGTCGACGGCGGCATGAGCGACAACATCCGTCCCGCGCTGTACGCCGCCGAGTACTCCGCCGCGCTGGCCAACCGGTCCAGCGACGCGGAGCCGCTGCTGTGCCGCGTCGTCGGCAAGCACTGCGAGGGCGGCGACATCCTGGTGCGCGACGTCTTCCTCCCCAGCGATGTGCGGATCGGCGACCTGATCGCCGTGCCGGGTTCGGGCGCCTACGCCCGGAGCATGGCCAGTAACTACAATCAGGTGCCGAGGCCACCGCTGGTCTCGGTGAAGGATGGCGCGTCACAGACGATGCTGCGCCGCGAAACCATCGAAGACTTGATGAGATTGGATGTGGGTCAGTGAGCAAGCCGCTGAAGGTTGCGCTGTTGGGGGCGGGCGTGGTCGGCTCCCAAGTGGCCCGGATCATTCTCAACCATGCCGACGATCTGGAGGCGCGCATCGGTCGTCGCCTCGAGCTGGTGGGGATCGGCGTGCGTACGCCGGGTTCCCGCCAGGGCATCCCGGATGAACTCCTCACCACAGACCTCGACTCGCTGGTGTCGAAGGGGGTGGACGTCGTCATCGAGCTGATCGGCGGCATCGAGCCGGCCCGCGGCCTGCTCATGAAGGCCATCGGGAACGGCGCATCCGTCGTCTCCGCCAACAAGGCACTGCTGGCGCAGGAGCTCGGCAACCTCTCCCGCGCCGCCGAGTCCAAGGGCGTCGACCTCTACTACGAGGCCGCGGTGGCCGGCGCTATCCCGATCGTGCGGCCCCTGCGTGAATCCTTGGTGGGCGACGACATCACCGCCGTCATGGGCATCGTCAACGGCACCACGAACTTCATCCTCGACAAGATGGTCACCGACGGCGTCAGCTTCGAATCGGCCCTCGCCGAGGCACAGGAACTCGGCTACGCCGAGGCCGACCCGACGGCGGACGTCGAGGGTCACGACGCCGCGGCCAAGGCCGCCATCCTCGCCGGGCTCGCCTTCCACACCGAGGTGCAGCTCGATCAAGTCTTCTGCGAGGGCATCACCACCATCACCGCCGCCGACATCGCCGCGGCCGAACAGATGGATTGCACCGTCAAGCTGCTGGCCGTCGCCAAGCTCACCCGAGACGACCGCGTCGTCGTCAAGGTGCACCCCGCGATGGTGTCCAACAAGCACCCGCTGGCGTCCGTCTCCGGCGCCTACAACGCGATCTTCGTCAACTCCCGCGAAGCCGGCGAGCTGATGTTCCTCGGCGCCGGAGCCGGCGGTGCGCCCACGGCCAGCGCCGTCATGGGCGACGTGGTGACCGTGGCCCGCAACCGGCATCGTGGCGCCGCCGGGCACGCGAATTCGCCCTACACAGAGCGCGCGGTCGCCCCGATCGGCGACTCGTGGAGCCAGTTCTATGTGACCTTCGACGTCGTGGACCGGCCCGGCGTCCTGGCCAAGTGCGCCGCCGTCTTCGGCAATCACGACGTGTCGCTGCGGGTGGTCCAGCAGTCCTACCTCGCCGATGACGGCACCGAACAGGAGTTCGCCGCGCGCCTGGGCGTCATGACGCACGCCGCGCCCGAGACGAACCTCGACGCCGTGCTCGATGAGCTGCGGGCATCGGACTTCGTCGGGTCCGAGGTGCGCGTCATGCGCGTCGAAGGCTTCTAGATGGCGCTCCGGGTCCGGGTGCCCGCCACCACCGCCAATCTCGGCTCTGGCTTCGACTGTGTCGGCATGGCCTTCGATTGGTACGACGAACTGACCTTGGAACTGCTCGACGAGCCGGGGCTCGAGGTTGTCGTGCACGGCGAGGGAGCAGGGTCCGTGCCGCTCGATGAGCGACATCTGGTGGTGTCCTCACTCAAGGACGGGCTGGCCGCCTTCGGTGTGGCCCTGCCCGCTGGAATGCGCCTGATCTGCCGCAACACGATCCCGCAGTCACGTGGCCTCGGCTCCTCGGCGGCCGCGATCGTCGCCGGGCTCACGCTGGCGTGGGGCATAGCCCTCCCACACCGCGACGTCGATCCGGCCGTGATCACCAGGCTTGCCCACGAAGCGGAGGGCCACCCCGACAACGCCGGAGCAGCCGTCTGGGGCGGCGCGATCTTGGCGTGGGCCCGTGACGACAAGGTGTCCCTCGTCCAGTTGCCCCTGCCCGACGGCTTCGGCGCCGTCGTGTTCGTGCCCGACGTGGAATCCAAGACCTCCGATGCGCGCAGCGTCCTGCCCGACGTCGTGGCCCGTACCGACGCCGTCGCTCAGGCCATCGCGGCCGCGGCGCTCCCGCTTGCACTGACCGTGCGGCCCGACTTGCTCTTCGACGCGACCTTCGACCGCCTGCACCAGCCCTTCCGCGCGCCGCTGATGCCTGCGTCGTACGACCTGATGCTCCGGTTGCGTGAGGCGGGCGTGCCCGCGGCCATCTCCGGCGCCGGGCCCACCGTCATCGCCGTTGGTCTCCCGGAGCAGCTCGCGCCTGTCGACTCGGTGGCTTGTGAGGGCTTCGCGGTGCGCCGCTTGTCGCCTGCCGGTGGGGTCCGCCTCGACCACGTGTGATCGCCATTTCTTGCCCACCCGAGGCGGATTGCGACGCGTCTGTACCGGATTTGTTGGCGGTTCGCCCTCGGGTTGCTACGCTTGATGCGGTTTCACCGTGGCGCCGACGTCGGCGAGCAAACTCCCCACTTCTTTGAAGGCGCCCCCCGTATTCCACTCTTTAGCCGTTGGTGCGCCGTGCGCTGCCGTAGCGGCCACATGGAAGGATCCATTCGTTGAGCGAATCCGCCAACTTGGCCGGCATGAAGCTGGTCGACCTCAAGTCACTCGCCGCGCAGCGCGGCATCAAGGGCGTGTCCGCCATGCGCAAGGCTGATCTGATCAGCGCTCTGCAGGGCGGCGGTTCCGCGGCGCCGGCAGCTGCCGACGGCGAACGTCGCACCCGCCGTCCGCGCGCGGAGCAGCCGGAGCTCGCCGAATCGCAGCCCCGCGAGGAGCGCCCCACTGAGCGCCAGCCCCGCCGCGAAGAGCCTCAGCAGAACGCTGCGCAGTCCGGCGAGCAGCAGTCGAACGAGCAGGGCGACGGTGGTCGCGACGGTGAGTCGCGCAACAGCCGCCGTCGGCGCAACCGCGACCGCAACCGCGACAACCAACAGGAAGTCAACGACGAGGTGGGCGAACGCCTCGCCGCCGCAATGGGCCAGGCCCCGCAGCCACAGGCCAAGCAGCAGGATGCGCCGTCGGGCTCGGTGTCCATCGACGCCGGAAGCTACGACGACGAGCAGGGCGGCTCGCGCCGCAGCAACCGCCGTCGTCGCAACCGCGAGCGCCAGCAGAACCGCCGCTCGGGCCGCAACCAGGGCATGGGCGGCCAGAACGACGCCGAGCCGACGATCAGCGAGGACGACGTCCTCGCCAACGTGAGCGGCATCGTCGACATCCTCGACAACTACGCGTTCGTGCGCACCACCGGCTACCTGCCCGGCTCCGCCGATGCGTTCCTGTCGATGTCCACGGTGCGTCGCTACGGACTGCGCCGCGGCGACGTCATTACCGGCGCCATCCGTACCCCGAAGGAGGGGGAGCGGAAGGAGAAGTTCAACCCGCTCGTCCGCCTCGACACGGTCAACGGTGACGATCCGGAGAAGGCGAAGGGGCGCCCCGAGTTCGCCAAGCTCACCCCGCTCTACCCGCAGGAGCGCCTGCGTCTCGAGACGGTGCAGACCAACCTGACCGGCCGCATCATCGACATGGTGTCGCCGATCGGTAAGGGCCAGCGAGGTCTGATCGTGTCGCCCCCGAAGGCCGGCAAGACCATGATCATGCAGGCCATCGCCAATGCCATCGCGGCGAACAACCCCGAGGTGCACCTCATGGTCGTCCTCGTCGACGAACGCCCCGAAGAAGTCACCGACTTCCAGCGCACCGTCTCCGGTGAGGTCATCGCGTCGACGTTCGACCGTCCCGCCGAGGATCACACGATGATCTCCGAGCTGGCCATCGAGCGCGCCAAGCGCCTCGTCGAGCTCGGTCACGACGTGGTGGTTCTCCTCGACGGCATCACCCGCTTGGGCCGCGCCTACAACCTCGCGGCCCCCGCGTCCGGCCGCATCCTGTCCGGTGGTGTGGACTCCGCAGCGCTGTACCCGCCGAAGAAGTTCTTTGGCGCCGCACGCAACATCGAGAACGGTGGCTCGCTCACCATCCTCGCCACTGCCTTGATCGAGACGGGCTCCAAGATGGACGAGGTCATCTTCGAGGAGTTCAAGGGCACCGGCAACATGGAGCTGCGTCTGCGCCGCGAGCTGGCGGACAAGCGCATCTTCCCGGCCATCGACGTGGACGCCTCCGGCACCCGCCGCGAGGATCTCCTGCTCGGCCGCGATGAGCTCAACATCATCTGGAAGCTGCGCCGTGCACTGTCCGGCCTCGACGATCAGGGCGCGCTGGAGACGTTGAAGTCGCGCATGACCAAGACGGCCAACAACCACGACTTCCTCTTGAGCGTTCTGAAGACGACGCCCGCCCAGGAGGGCTGAGCACCACCCGCGCGGGTCAACTTGGAAATGTTGGCCCGGCGGGGCAAAATAGATAGTCGCGCCGGTTCACGCGCACTCCACGGCCCAGCCAGGGCCGAAAGCGACCCGGCCTACCTTTGAGGAGAAACCATGAAGCAGGGCATCCACCCTGAATACATCGAGACCCAGGTCCACTGCACCTGCGGCAACTCGTTCACCACGCGTAGCACCAGCAAGAAGGGCGACCTCAGCGCTGACGTGTGCGCCGAGTGCCACCCGTTCTACACCGGCAAGCAGAAGATTCTTGACACCGGTGGCCGCGTCGCTCGCTTCGAGAAGCGTTACGCCAAGAAGTAGCTTTCACGACGGACGTCGGGTGTGGGCAGTAGCCCGCCCGACGTCCGTTTTTTATTGGCACGATCTCCCAACCGAAGGCACCCATGTTTGACAACGCCCAACCGCTGATCGACGAGTTCCGCGATCTGGAGCAACAACTGGCCGATCCGGAGCTCCACTCGGACATGGCACGCTCCCGCAAGGTGGGCCGTCGCTACGCTGCGCTGCGCCCGATCGTGGAGGGCATCGAGGAGTTCAAGCGGCTCACCGACGATCGTGAGGCCGCCGCGGAACTCGCCGCCGACGATTCAAGCTTCGCCGACGAGGTGGCTGAACTCGACGCTGCTCTGGAGGTGTCCACCGCGAAACTGACGAAGCTGTTGGCCCCGCGCGACCCCAACGACGACGCCGACGCGCTCGTGGAGATCAAGTCCGGAGAAGGCGGCGACGAATCCGCCCTGTTCGCCGGCGACCTGCTGAAGATGTACTCCAAGTACGCCGAGCAGATCGGCTGGAAGATCGAGGTACTGGACTCGCAGGAGACGGACCTGGGCGGCTACAAGTCCATCACCGTGGCGGTCAAGGGATCCAACTCATCGGAGTTCGGGCCATACGGTCGCCTGAAGTTCGAAGGTGGCGTGCACCGCGTGCAGCGGGTGCCCGTCACCGAATCACAGGGACGCATCCACACCTCTGCCGCCGGCGTACTCGTCATGCCCGACGTCGAAGCCGACGAGATCGAGATCAACGACGACGATCTGCGCATCGACGTCTACCGCTCGTCCGGCCCCGGTGGTCAGGGAGTGAACACCACCGATTCGGCCGTACGCATCACGCACCTTCCCACCGGCACCGTCGTGTCGTGCCAGAACGAGCGCTCCCAGCTACAGAACCGTGAGTCCGCGATGCGCATGCTGCGCGCCCGCCTCACCCAGATCGCCGAAGCCGAGGCTGCGGCCGCCGCGTCGGACGCCCGCAAGTCGCAGGTGCGCACCGTCGACCGCTCCGAGCGGATCCGCACGTACAACTTCCCGGAGAACCGGATCACCGATCACCGCATCGGCTACAAGGCGCACAATCTCGACGCTGTGCTGGAGGGCGCGCTGACCCCTCTGCTCGACGCGCTGGCGGAGCAGGACCTCTCTGAGCGTCTCGCCGCGGTGGGTGGATGAACGACCTCATCGGTGAGGTAGCTGGTCTGCTGATCAGCGCCGGATCACCGAGCCCCGGCCCCGAGGCGCGCCAGTTGGTGGCGCACGTGCTCGGCGTCGAACTCTCGCAGCTCATCCGAATCGATGGCGTCACGGCCGAAGACCGAGAAGAGATCCTGCGCTTGGCCGCCCGCCGCGCGGCCGGCGAACCGTTGCAGCACATCACCGGACGTGCATACTTCAGGTACGAATCCCTCGAGGTGGGGCCAGGGGTATTCATCCCGCGCCCCGAGACCGAGGAAATGGTGGGGTGGCTCCTGACCACGCTGGCACAGCGTCCGGCCACGTCCCGCCGCGTCGTCGAACTGTGCGCCGGCTCCGGAGCCATCACCGCGGCGCTCGCCCGGGAGATCGGCGGGGTCGAACTGCACGCCGTCGAGTTGTCTCCAGACGCTTTCGCCTACCTCGAACGCAACCTCGATCACGTGGCGGTTGATCTGCGATTGGGTGACATGGCCGAGGCCTTTCGTGACCTGGACGGCACCGTCGACGCCGTCATCGCGAACCCGCCCTACATCCCCACCTCGCACCGCGCGTTCCTCCCCGACGACGTGGTCGCCCACGACCCGGAACTCGCCCTGTTCTCCGGCGATGACGGCCTCGACGCCACCCGGACCGTCGCGCAGGTGGCGCGCCGCCTCCTGGTGCCGGGCGGTGTTCTAGCCTCCGAGCACGACGATTCCCACCCCGATGCAGCCATGGAAGTGCTGACGCAAGCCGGATTCGTCGATGTTGCGTCGCACGACGACCTCACCTCGCGCCCGCGGTACGTCACGGGCGTGCAACCTTCGACTAGTGGCAGGATGGACGCGTGACTGAAACGGCCCGCGTATTTGATCTTCACGACGACGCAGCTCTCATCGAGGCTGCTGCCGCTGTGCGAGACGGCAAGTGCATCGTGTTGCCCACGGACACCGTCTACGGGATCGGCGCCGACGCGTTCGACGCCAACGCGGTTCAGGGACTGCTGGACGCGAAGGAGCGGGGGCGCGACATGCCGCCGCCGGTGCTGATCGCTGAGCCGTCCATGCTTCGCGCCATCGCCGACGAAGTCCCCGAGGCGGCCTTCAGCCTGGCGAAGGCCTTCTGGCCTGGAGCCCTGACGCTGATCGTCAAGGCCCAAGCCAAGGGTGGGCTGCAGCTGGGGGAGACGGCCGGCACCGTTGCGGTGCGCGTGCCGGACCACGACGGCACCCGCGAACTCTTGCGCCAGACCGGACCGCTGGCCGTGTCGTCGGCCAACGTCTCCGGCAGCCCGGCAGCCGTGACCTGCGGTGACGCCCAGGAGCAGCTGGGGGATCGCGTCGCCGTCTACCTCGACGGGGGCCAGGCCGCCGGGGGAGTTGCCTCCACCATCGTCGACTTCGCAGCCTTCCCAGAGGGCAAGGTCCTCCGGCTGGGGGCGCTCAGCATGGAGCAGCTCCATGCCGTGGTGCCGACGATCGAGGCACCCGCCGCTCCCGAGCCGGCCGCCGATGAAGCGACGGACACGGACGCGGCCGCGGCGGAGCCGGCCACCGATGAGCAATCGGAGCCGCAGCTCACTGAGATTGAGCCCGCCGACGACGCCTCCAGCGACGACTGAGCCCTGACCCGTGCGCGAGTATCTGCTGGTCTTCCTGGTGGCAGTGGGCACCACCTACCTGTTCTCAGGTCTGTGCCGCACCATTGCTGTTAGAACCGGCGCGCTCGCAACCGTCCGCAACCGCGACGTACACACCTATCCCATCCCGTACTACGGCGGCGTCGCCATGTTCGGCGGGCTTGCCATCGCGCTCTTCCTCGCGGTGCAGATGCCGTTCTTGGGCAGGCATGCGTCCGTGGGCTATGACGCGACCGCGGTCATCTGGGCCGCGTTGATCATCTGCGCCATCGGGGTGCTCGACGACAAGTACGACTTGCCCGCTCTGGTGAAGCTAGGGGGCCAGGTGCTCGCGGCCGGGGTCGCGGTGCTTGGAGGCGTTCGGATCTTCTGGATCCCGCTTCCGGATCGCATCATCTCGCTGGATCCGGCGACGAGCATCTTGATCACGGTCCTGTTCATCGCCGTGTGCGTCAATGCCGTGAACTTCGTCGACGGCCTCGACGGCTTGGCGGCTGGCGTAGTCGCCATTGGTTCAGGGGCGTTCTTCAGCTACAGCTATTTCCTGGCCTACGAACAGGACTTCGTGCGCGCCACGACGGCGAGCCTCATCACGGTGGCCACCTGCGGCATCGCCGTCGGCTTCCTCTTCCACAACTACCACCCGGCCAAGATGTTCATGGGCGATTCAGGGGCCATGCTGCTGGGCATGCTCATGGCCATGAGCGCCATCTCCTTCACCGGCCAGATGGATCCCAGCGTGCTGGAAAACACCGGCGACCTGCTCCCGGCGCTGCTGCCCATCCTGCTTCCGCTGGCCGCCATCGCGCTGCCGCTGCTGGACCTCACGCTGGCCTGGGTCAGGCGCACATGGAAGGGACAACACGTCTTCGCCGCCGACAAGCAGCACCTTCACCACCGACTGATCGCCCGCGGCCACAGCCACTGGGGCGCCGTCCTGCTCATGTGGGGTTGGTCGGCGGTCTTCTCGATCGGGCTCGTCGTGATCGGCCTGACGGGAACATCCATGGCTGTGTGGGGGGTTGCCGCAGCCGTCGTCCTCATCGGGGTTCTGACCATTTGGCCGGTCCGATCCACGCCGTATCAGCCGGTTCAATCGACGAAGTATCCCGTGGCGCCCGCTGCGCACGAGGCGGGAGACACGGATGACTGAGCGCCAACGCACCGTCACCGCCGCCACCAGGCGGGCCAGGGAGATGATGATCGGCGGCCTCGTGGCGGGGCACGCGGTTGGGCTCGGGATCGTCGGGTTGGCGTTCGCGGTGGGGGGACGCGACGCGCTGCTGACGGCGGCCCTCGGCTTCGCCGCGGTGGTCATCTTCTACTCCATCGGCCAAGCGCTCGAGGTTGTCGCCTCCGAACTCACTCCCATGCAGGGGATGGGGCTGGTCCTCACCAGCTACGCTGTCCGCATTGTGGGCATCGCGGCCGGCCTGTGGGCCATTCTCGGACACCCCCTCGTCGCCCCCCACGTGGTGGACCTCTGGCTGCTGTTGAGCGTAGCCGGAACGGTTTTGGCGTGGGTGACGGGTGTCGTCGTCGTCGCCTCCAGACAGCATGTTCCGGTCTACGACACCGAGTACATCCCGCCATCGTCCGGTGACTAGTCCAGTGACTAGCGCTCAAGATGAAACCTCACGCCGTTTCCGCTAGGCTCGCAACCGAGATGGCCACCACACCTAAGCCCAACGACGAGCCAGAGCGTTCTGGACCATCAGGGCGAGAGGACGGCATGGCGGTTCTCAGCTACATCCTCGCTGGATTGATTTTCTACGGGGGCCTGGGTTGGGTCGGTGACCATTTCTTGAAGACAACATGGCTGTTGCCATTGGGCCTCATTCTCGGCCTGATTTTCAGCGTGTATTTGATCATCAAGAGATACGGGAGCGCTTAAGTGATCTTGGGCCTACTACCGATGGAGACCGGCGGCGGTTACACACCCCCCGGCACCAAGGATTTCGAGTGGTTCTCGGTGCTCCCGGGAGTTCTTCCAGACTGGATGAACAAGCCGTTCTTCCAGGCCATCATCGGCGCTGCGCTGGTGATCATCTTCTGGTGGATCGCTTCCCGCAAGCTGAAGCTGAAGCCCTCCAAGGGCCAGTTCTTCGCGGAATACCTGTACGAGTTCGTTCGCAACGGCATCGCCCGCGACATTCTGCACGGTGAGTTTCGCCGCTACCTGCCGTACCTGCTCGGTCTGTTCACCTTCCTCCTGGTGAACAACTGGTTCGGCGAGTTCTTCTTCTTCATGTACCCGACGTTCTCCAACGTCGGCTACGCGTACGGCTTGGCCATCTTGTCGTGGCTGATCTACATCGGCGCCGGCATCCACAAGAAGGGCGTCGCCGGCTTCTTCAAGGCCTCTCTCGTTCCTGACGGCGTGCCCGCCTACCTCCTGCCGCTGGTCATCCCGCTGGAGTTCCTGGCCACCTTCATCACCCGCCCCATCACGCTGGCGCTGCGTTTGTTCGCCAACCTGTTCGCCGGGCACCTCGTGGTGTTGGTTTTCGTCGTCGGCGGCGGCTACCTGCTGACCATGGCCGACAACACCTTCTACAACGTGGCCGGTGGCGTCTCCATCGCCTTCAGCCTCATCATCCTGCTGCTCGAGCTGTTCATCGGCGCGCTGCAGGCCTACATCTTCACCGTTCTCACCGCCCAGTACGTGTCGACCTCTATCGCCGAGGCGCACTAAAACCAAACCGACTTCTAATTTCAACCCGAAACTAGAGGCCATCCGAAAGGAAAACTAATGGAACTGCTCGAGATCAACGGCTCGCTGAACATGATCGGCTACGCGATCGCGACGATCGCCCCGGCCCTCGGTGTCGCCTGGATCTTCGCATCCGTCATCAACGGCACCGCGCGTCAGCCCGAGGCTCGCGGCGCCATGATGAGCACCGCGTTCATCGGCTTCGCCGTGGTTGAGGCTCTGGCTATTATCGCCATCGCCCTCGCCTTCGTCCTGAACTGAGCCGCGTTATGGTCCCCAACATCGGGGTGCTGCTCGAAGGCGGCCTCAGCGGACCGCTAGGTCCTCTCGCGCCCCACTACTGGTCTGAGATCATCACCGGCATCATCTTGATGCTGATCATCTTCCTCATCATGTGGAAGGTCGTCGTACCGGCCTTCGAGAAGATGTACGAAGAGCGATCCAACAAGATCGAAGGCGGCATGCAGCGCGCTGCAGCTGCCGAGGCCAAGGCGGAAGCGGCGCTCGCCGAATACAACGATCAGCTTGCAGCTGCTCGTGAAGAGGCGGCGCGCATCCGTGAGGACGCGAAGAACCAGTCGGCCACCATCCTGGCCGAGGCCCGCGATAAGGCAAGCAAGGAATCCCTGCGAATCCTGGAAGCCGGTCGCGCACAGCTTGAGGCTGAGCGTGGACAGTTGGTTCAGGAACTGCGCGGTGAAGTGGGCGGCATGGCCACCACTCTCGCTGGCAAGATCGTCGGCGAGTCCTTGACCGACGACGAGCGCGCCATGCGCACCATCGACCGCTTCTTGGCTGACCTCGAGTCGGCAGGTCAGGCCCGATGATGGCACGCGACGCTGCACTCACTGGTCTCGACACTGCGGTGGACGGCATCGCCACTGATGCCGCCACCTCTGCCGAGCTGTTCGCGGTCGTCGATGTCCTCGACGGTCAGCCGAGGCTGCGTCGTTCCTTGTCGGATCCGTCGGCGACCGATGAGTCGCGGGCAGGATTGGCCAAGCGTCTCTTCGGCGGCAAGGTGTCGGAGGCGGCCGTGGCTGTCCTCGGCGCGGTTGTCCAGAAGCCGTGGGGCAGTGGCTCCGATCTCGTCGGCGGCTTGGAGCGTCAGGGCATTCGCCTCGCGCTGCAGCAGGCTCAGCGGGATGGATCACTCGCCCGAGTGATTCAGGAGCTGTACACGGTGCTCACCACCGTCGACGGCAATCCTGAACTGCAGGGCACGCTCCGGAACAAGGCGCTCCCTGTCGACGGCAAGCAGACCTTGGTTTCCAAGCTCATCAACGGCAAGGTGGCTCCGGCCACGGAGACGCTGGCGAGCCGTGCGGTCAAGGCGCGCCAGCGCAATTTCACCACCACTGTCGCGTCCTATCTTCAGATGGCGGCCGACCTGACCGGCGAGAAGATCGCTCGGGTCAAGGTTGCCCGTCCGTTGGACGACGCCCGGGTCTCTCGCCTCAAGGCGGCTCTCGAGACTCAGGTCGGTGCGCCAGTCTCCCTGCAGATCGAGGTTGACCCCTCGGTGCTGGGTGGGATGAGCGTTGCGATCGACGACGACGTAATCGAATCAACTGTTGCAGGGCGGCTTGAGCAAGCCCGCCGGCAGCTCATCAACTTGTAAAGCAGGAAAGAAAAGCAATGGCTGAACTCACCATCAGTCCGGACGAGATCCGTAGCGCGCTGGACGAATTCGTCCAGTCTTATGAGCCCCAGGCCGCGAACCGTACCGAGGTTGGCACCGTTGTGACCTCCGGTGACGGCATCGCCCGTGTTGAGGGCCTCCCCTCGGCGATGGCGAACGAGCTGTTGCGCTTCGAGAACGGCACCCTGGGCATCGCCCTCAACCTGGACGAGCGTGAGATCGGCGTCGTCGTCCTCGGCGATTCCGAGGGCATCGATGAAGGTTCCGTGGTCCACGGCACCGGCGACGTCCTCTCGGTTCCCGTCGGCGAGGGCTACCTCGGCCGCGTCGTCGACGCCATGGGCAACCCGATCGACGGCCTCGGCGAGATCAAGGACATCGAGGGCCGCCGTGCACTCGAGCTCCAGGCCGCCGGCGTCATGGATCGCCAGGAGGTCCGCGAACCGCTGCAGACCGGCCTCAAGGCCATCGACGCGATGATCCCGATCGGCCGCGGCCAGCGCCAGCTGATCATCGGCGACCGCCAGACCGGCAAGTCCACGATCGCGATCGACACGATCCTGAACCAG
>DYZF01000236.1 GCA_020741375.1 Tessaracoccus flavescens | reverse complement strand
CGGCCAGCCGATGGACGAACTCGCCGCCGGCGGCATCGGGTTGGCGTTCATCGCGTTCCCCAGCATCGTCTCGGCCACGAGCCTCGGCCCCATCATCGGAGTCCTGTTCTTCGCTTCACTGGTCTTCGCGGGCTTCACGTCGATGATCTCGATCGTCGAGGTGTGCACGGCGGCCATCCAGGAGAAGCTGGGCCTGTCGCGGGTGAAGGCGACGCTCGCCGTCGGCCTCCCGATGGCGGCGGTGTCGATGCTGTTCCTACCCACCACCACGGGCCTGTTCTTCCTCGACATCACCGACGAGTTCATCAACAAGTTCGGCATCCTGCTCGGGGCGTTCGCCATGGTCATCGCGCTGGCGTGGGTGCTGCGGAAACTGCCGCTGCTACAGGCCCACCTCGATCGGGTCTCCAGCGTGCGCTTCGGCCGCGTGTGGAGCATCCTGGTGGGCGTCGTCGTCCCCGTTGTGTTGGGCTACATCCTGATCCGGGAGATCATCACCAAGATCCAGACCCCGTACGAGGGCTACCCGATGGGCATGCTGGCCGTCTTCGGCTGGGGCATGGCCGGACTGCTCATCGTCGGCGCGATCCTGATCGCGTTCACCCCGTGGCGACGCGACACCCAGACCCATATTGACGAAGGCGACCTAGACGCCAAGTACGAGGAGATCATGCAGAAATGACCGTTCCCGCTTTGATCATGATGTTCGTGTCGATGCTCACCCTGTGGGGCGGGCTGGCGCTCTCGATTGTGCACCTGATGCGCACGCCCGAGCGGGTCGTCGACGAGGGCGACCACTGACCCATCACTAGCACCAACGACGACGGGGCGAGCAGATCAATCTGCTCGCCCCGTCTGTGGTGGTGTGGATGGTCTAGCCTCCGGCCACCATCAGTGCGCCGCCGAGGATAGCGAGCACCGTGAGCAGGACAACGGACACGATCGCGATGATCGAGATGATCTTGCCGATCAGGTAGCCGATCTTCAGGCTGCCGTCCCATTGGTACGGGGCACCGGCCTGGATCTCCTTCTTGGCCTTGCCGCCGAGGTACCACGCCACGAAGGCAGTCGGCGTGAAGAAGAAGCCGACAATGCCCATGATCAGCGTCATCTGCGCCTGCGGATGCTCATGCATGGCACCGCCGTAGCCGTAGTTGGCCGGCGGGCCGTAGCCCTGCGGCTGCATGCCGTACTGGGGCGCGGCGTAGCCCTGGTGGTAGTCCTGCCCGTAGCCGGTCTGGCCGTAGGGGTCCTGACCGTACGGAGCCGACGGCGGCTGCTGCGGAGCGGCGTAGCCGTAGCCGGGCGTGGGCTGCGACTGGGGATGCACCGGCTGAGCCTGAGCGGGCGGAGCCGGGGGCGCCGGGGGCGCTTGGGGTGCGGGAGCGGGCGACGCTTGGGGAGCGGGCGGGTCATAGCTGAAATCTGGCGACGAGGCCGGGGTCGGCTGCGGCGCCGCCTGTGCCTCGGGGGTCACCGGCGCCTCGGGCTCGATCGGGCGTTCGGGAGCGGCGTACGCCTCGGGCTCGAACGGCTGGTCGGGCCCGACAGGCGCCTCGCGGACATCCTGCGACTCGGACGGCCGTGCCCATTCGGCCTCAGTCGACGGCGTCGCCTGCGGCTCGGGCGCGTTGCCGTCGTAGTTCTGCTGAGACATGTAGATGCTCTCCTCTCGGTCAGCCCCGCGTCGGTGCTGATGTGACAAGTCTATGGATTCTCCCGCGCGAGCGGGTCAGACGCAGATCGCGAGAACGAAAGACGGGCCCGTGGGCGAGAAGGCCATTCCCGTCGCGCTCGCCCCGACCGCGGCTCGCCAGCCCCTGCCGGCCCAGCAGCCGGAGCACCGAGGATGAGGGGCGCGGCCAGCACCGAGCAGATGAGCAGTTATTAAGGCTCGATCCGCGACACGGCGACGATCTCGGGCGTGTCGCCCGTTGAGCCTTAATAAGTGCTCAAACCAAGGCACGCGCGGACTAAATCAGTAGAAGGGGCACTCGCGGACTCCATCAGCGATCTCTCGCGACAGCAGTGGTCCCCACCGTCGCTGGGACGATGGGGACCACCGGGTAGTCAGTCAGGCGAGGTCAGGCGATCAGGCCTTCTTCTCCTGCAGCACGGCCTTGGCGGCCGCGAAGCGGGCGATCGGGACGCGGAACGGCGAGCACGACACGTAGTCGAGGCCGACCGAGTTGAAGAACGTGATCGAATCGGGATCGCCGCCGTGTTCACCACAGACGCCGGTCTTGAGCTTCGGCTTGGTCTGGCGACCCTTCTCGACGCCCATCGCCACGAGCTGGCCCACGCCCTCGACGTCGACCGTCTCGAACGGGTTGCGCTCCAGCACGCGATCCATCACGTACTGCGTGAGGAAGCCGTTCTCGGCGTCGTCGCGCGAGATACCGATGGTGGTCTGCGTGAGGTCGTTGGTGCCGAAGGAGAAGAAGTCGGCGTGCTCGGCGATCTTGTCGGCGATCAGGGCCGCGCGAGGCAGCTCGATCATGGTGCCGACGGTGTAGTCGAGCTGAGCGCCAGCCTTCGCCAGTTCGTCGTCGACGGCGTTGATCACGATCGAGCGCTGCGTCTCGAGCTCCTGGCTGAGCGCCACGAGCGGGATCATGATCTCGACACCGACCGTCTCACCCTCACGTTCCTTGACAGCGAGCGCGGCGCGGATGATGGCGCGAGCCTGCATGTCCGGGATCTCGGGGTAGAGCATCGCCAGGCGGCAGCCACGAGTGCCGAGCATCGGGTTGAGCTCGTGCAGGCGCTTGACCTGAGACAGCGTGGTGCGGGCCTCGGCCAGCGCGCCCTCGTCCGCGCCCTCGAGCTCCAGTCGCTGCACCAGCAGCGACTGCTCGGTCAGGTTGGGCAGGAACTCGTGCAGCGGCGGGTCGAGCAGACGCACCGTGACGGGCAGGCCCTTCATCGCGGTGAAGACGCCCTCGAAGTCGGACTGCTGCATCGGCAGGATCTCCGCCAGCGCAGCGGCGCGCTGTTCGGGGGTCTCGGCGAGGATCATCTTGCGGACGGCCGGGAGGCGGTCCTGCGCCATGAACATGTGCTCGGTGCGGCAGAGGCCGATGCCTTCAGCGCCCAGTTCGCGGGCCTTCGAGGCGTCTTCGAAGTTGTCGGCGTTGGCACGCACGCCGAGGCGGCGAACCTCGTCGGCCCACTGCACGACGCGCTGGAAGTCCTCGTTGATCTGCGGCGGGATGAGCGCGAGCGCTTCGCCGTAGACCTGGCCGGTGGTGCCGTCGAGAGTGATGGTCTCGCCCTCACGGATCACGCGGTCGCCGATGGTGAGCGTCTTGCCGGCAGCGTCGATCTTGATGCCCTGCGCGCCGGCCACGCACGGCTTCCCCATGCCGCGCGCCACGACGGCGGCGTGCGAGGTCATGCCGCCGTGGGCGGTCAGGATGCCCTGTGCGACGATGACGCCGTGGATGTCGTCGGGGGTGGTCTCGTAGCGGACCAGAACGACGGCTTCACCCTTGCCGCCACGCTCGGCGGCGGTGTCGGCGTCGAAGACGATCTCACCGACGGCGGCACCCGGCGACGCGGGCAGGCCGACGGCGATCGGCGACTTGCCGTGTTTCGGGTCGATGGCGGGATGCAGGAGCTGATCGAGCTGTGCGGGCTCGACGCGCATGAGCGCCTCTTCCTGGTTGATGACGCCCTCGTCGACGAGGTCTGAGGCGATCTTCAGGGCAGCGGCGGCGGTGCGCTTGCCGTTGCGGGTCTGCAGCATGTAGAGCTTGCCGTCCTCGACGGTGAACTCCATGTCCTGCATGTCCTTGTAGTGCAGCTCCATGGCGTGCATGGTGTCGACGAGCTGGCGGTAGGCCTCGGGGAGGACCTCTTCCATCTCGGCCAGCGGGCGCGGGGTGCGGATGCCGGCGACGACGTCTTCACCTTGGGCGTTGACGAGGAACTCTCCGTAGAGGGCCTTCTCGCCGGTGGAGGGGTTGCGGGTGAAGCACACGCCGGTGGCGGAGGTGTCGCCGCGGTTGCCGAAGACCATCTGCTGCACGTTGACGGCGGTGCCGAGCGACGCGGAGATGTTGTTGGCGCGACGGTAGACCTCGGCGCGGGGGTTGCCCCAGGACTTGAAGACGGCGTTGACAGCGCGGTTGAGCTGCTCGTGCGGATCCGACGTCCATTCGCCGCCGAGGCTCTCGTTGGAGAGCTCCTTGTAGGTGGCGACGAGACCCTTGAGGTCCTCGGCCGAGAGGTCGGTGTCCTGATCCACACCACGCTCGTGCTTGAGCGCGCTCAGCGCGTCTTCGTAGACGTGCGCCGGCACGCCTTCGACGACCTCGCCGTACATCTGGATGAAGCGGCGGTACGAATCCCACGCGAAGCGCTCATTGCCGGACTCCTCGGCGAGGGCCTTGACGGACTCATCCGAGATGCCGAGGTTGAGGACGGTGTCCATCATGCCGGGCATGGAGTGGACGGCGCCGGAGCGCACGGACAGCAGGAGGGGCTTCTCGGCTGCGCCGAGGGTACGACCGGTGCGCTCTTCGAGGCGCTTGAGGGCTGCGGCGATGTCGTCGGCCAACGTGGCCGGCCATTCGCCGTTGTTGTTCATGGCCTGGACGCACGCCGTCGTCGACACGGTGAACAGATCCGGAACGGGCAAACCGACCTTCGCCATCTCGGCAATGTTGGCACCCTTACCGCCCAAGAGGCTCCGCATGGATGCATCGCCCTCGGACAGGTCATAGACATAGCGCTCTTCGCTCATCTGGGAAATCTCCTTTGACTACCCCGGGGACGACTCGTCCCCGCATCGCTCACCACACTAGTCGCCTCGCGATTCCTCTCAACAGGGGGGTCGGGTTCGACGACGCGCGCACGACACACTGTTTGGGCACGTGTGCAGGACCCCCGCCACTTCCTGCACGAACGTGCTAGGTACTTGAACCAATGTGCACGAAGCGGTGTGCTTGGGCCAACGCGACCATGCCGGGTCGTGCCTGTTTGAAACGCGTCAAGGCAGACGCATAAACCTGACACAGGTGTCAGAAACGGAAGTGATTTTCATGGAAGTATCGCTCGGGACCGTATTCCTTTCGGAGGTCGTCGGCTCAGCCATGCTGCTGCTGCTCGGTGGTGGCGTCGTTGCAAACGCCATTCTCAAGAAAACCAAGGGCAACGGATTTGGCTTTGGCTTCATCAACTGGGGCTGGGGTCTTGCCGTGTTCGCCGGTGTGCTCGTCTCCTACAAGTCGGGTGGCCACCTGAACCCGGCCGTGACCTTCGGCATCCTCGCCTCCGGTAGCGACACCTACGCCGCCGGCGTTCCGATCACCGCCGCGTCCACCGCTGTGTACCTCGTCGCCGAACTCATCGGCGCCATGATCGGTGCCTTCATCGTGTGGCTCACCTACAAGGACCACTTCGACGCCGAAGAGGATCCGGGCAAGAAGCTTGGCGTGTTCGCCACCGGCCCCGAGATCCGCAACCCCATCTGGAACATGATCACCGAGGTCGTCGGCACCTTCGTGCTCGTCTTCGTGATCCTCGGCGCCGGCAAGTTCAGCAACCAGGGCGAAGCTGCCCCGGCCAACCTCGGCTGGCTCGGCGCTCTCGGCGTCGGCCTGTTGGTCCTCGCCATCGGCCTCAGCCTCGGTGGCCCCACCGGTTACGCCATCAACCCGACCCGTGACCTCGGCCCCCGCATCATGCACGCCATCCTCCCGATCAAGGGCAAGGGCGGCTCCGACTGGGGTTACGCCTGGGTGCCGATCGTCGGCCCCATCGTCGGCGGTGTTCTCGCTGGCCTGCTCAGCAACGTTCTGCTTCCCGTCTAGTTTCGAAGGATTTCTTAGGTAATGAACGACAAGTACGTACTGTCAATCGACCAGGGCACCACGAGCTCGCGTGCCATCGTCTTCGACCACAAGGGCACCATCGTCTCGGTCGGCCAGAAGGAACACGAGCAAATCTTCCCCCGCGCAGGCTGGGTGGAGCACGACCCGATGGAGGTGTGGGGCAACGTCCGCGCCGTCGTGGCCGACGCTCTCTCCAAGGCTGAGCTGAACGCGGCCAACATCGCCGCCGTCGGCATCACCAACCAGCGTGAGACCACGGTGGTCTGGGACAAGAACACCGGTGAGCCCGTCTACAACGCCATCGTGTGGCAGGACACCCGCACGGGCAAGATCATCGAGGAACTGGGCGGCGACGAGGGTCAGGACAAGTACAAGGCCCGCGTCGTCCTGCCCCTGGCCACCTACTTCTGTGGCCCCAAGGTCAAGTGGATCCTCGACAACGTCGATGGCGCCCGCGAGAAGGCGGAAGCCGGCGATCTGATCATGGGCACCATGGACACCTGGGGGAACAATGACAATCGACCGGGAGGATATGCTTGCACTCACCAGAAGGATGACCGTTAAGCGCACGTC
>DYZF01000235.1 GCA_020741375.1 Tessaracoccus flavescens | reverse complement strand
ACTTGCCACAGCCGGAGGAGCCGATGAAGGCCGTGACGGACCGCGGCTGGATGGTCATGTTGACCGACTTCACGGCGTGGAACTTGCCGTAGTAAATGTCGAGGTCCTTGATCTCAATGCGCTTGGACATGGCTTTCCTTGTTTCCTATCGGCCTTGCTTCGGGGCGAACTTCCACGAGATGAACCGTCCGAGGAGGTTCAGCGTCATGACGATGGCGATGAGCGTCAGAGCGCCCGCCCATGCGCGCTCGTGGAAGGCGAACGTATCGATGCCGGGGGCGTACATGTACTGGTTGTACACGAACACCGGCAGCGTCGTCATCGCGTCGGAGAAGGGGTTGACGTTCAGCGAGTGGTGCACCGAGGCGGTGACCAACAGCGGGGCGGTCTCGCCGATGACACGGGCGACGGCGAGCACCACGCCGGTGATGATGCCGGCGAGAGCGGTGGGCAGAACCACCTTGAGGATGGTGCGGAACTTCGGCACGCCCAGGGCGTACGAGGCTTCCCGCAACTCGTTCGGGACGATGCGCAGCATCTCCTCGACGGAGCGGACCACCGTCGGGATCATCAGGATGCTCAACGCGACGGCGCCGGAGAAGCCCGACTTGTGACCCGGATCGAGGATCAGGCTGAACACGGTGAACGCGAACAGACCGGCGACGATCGAGGGGATGCCCGTCATGACGTCGACGAAGAAGCGGATGCCGGCGGCCAGACGCCCGTTGCGGCTGTACTCCACCAAGTAGATGGCGGTGAGCAGGCCGATCGGGACCGAGATCAGGCTGGCGATACCGGTGATGATCAGCGTGCCCCAGATGGCGTGGACGGCGCCGCCGCCTTCGCCCAGGACGTTACGCATCGAGTAGGTGAAGAACTCCCCGTCTAGACGCTTGACGCCCTCGCCGACGGTGG
Organism: Tessaracoccus flavescens; assembly: GCA_020741375.1. Taxonomy (GTDB): domain Bacteria; phylum Actinomycetota; class Actinomycetes; order Propionibacteriales; family Propionibacteriaceae; genus Arachnia; species Arachnia flavescens_A. The sequence continues at coordinate 2,949 of DYZF01000235.1, read as the reverse complement.
ATATCACAACAGAGACAAGCGGGATCAGCGCGATCAGGAAGAAGCTCGTGACCAGGTAGCGGGCGACGCGGTCGCGTGCCTTGCGGACGCCCTCAACCGCGTTGGAGAGCAGGAAGATCAGGACGTAGAACAGCAGGCCGCCGATGATGGAGACGGAGCCGATGTTGGCCATCCCGAACAGGGCGAGCACGCCGGCGGCGAGGCCGAGGGCCAGGATCAGCACTCCGATGGCGGAGAACTTGGGCAGCTGGCCGGCGGTGAGAGCGCTGTTGGTGGCGGGGCGGGTGTCAGTTGCGGTGCTCATCAGTTGGCTCCCGAGAATTCCTTGCGGCGGCTCAGGATCCAGCGCGCCGTCATGTTCACAGCCAAGGTGATGATGAACAGCACCAGACCGGTCGCGATCAGCTGGTTACGGCCGATGTCGTGCGATTCGCCGAACCGCTGCGCGATGTTGGCCGCGATGGTGTTGGGGTTCTGGCTGGTCACCAAGTTGAAGGTGATGATGTCGCTGCCCGAGAGCACCATGGCGACGGCCATCGTCTCGCCCAGCGCGCGGCCGAGGCCGAGCATGCAGGCGGACACGATGCCGGGGGTGCCGAACGGAATGACAGCCTGGCGGATCATCTCCCAGCGGGTGGCGCCCAGAGCCAGCGACGCTTCCTCGTGGAGGCGCGGCGTCTGCAGGAACACTTCACGGGAGATGGCGGTGATGATCGGCAGCACCATGACGGCCAGCACGATGGCGGCGGTCAGGATGGTGCGGCCGGTGCCGGACACCTGACCGCTGAAGAAGACGCCGAAGAAGTCGACGATCTGACCCAGGACGGGGATGTGGCCGATGCGGGCGTCGAACCAGGCCGTCGTGTCGCTCAGCCACACGAACAGCGGGCGGACGGCCGGCGCCAGCACCGCGATGCCCCACAGGCCGAACACCACAGAGGGGACGGCGGCGAGGAGGTCGATGATGTAGCCGAACGTCGACGACACACGCTTCGGGGCGTAGTGCGACAGGAACAGCGCAATACCGATCGCGACGGGCACGGCCATGATCATGGCGAGCGTGGCGGCCCAGAGGGTGCCGAAGGCATAGGGAGCGACGAACTCCCAGAAGCTCTTACCGCGTGCGAACTGGAAAGTCTCCGGATCGGCGAGCAGTGCCGGCAGCGAGAGGCCGACGAGGAAGGTGGCGACTGCGGCGAGGATCACCAAGATCGCGATGCCGGAGCCGGTGCTGAGCGAGCTGAACAGCGAATCGCCGAACCGCTTCGAGCTGCGTTGGAGTGAGTGGCCGACCGACGGTGGGTCGTCCGTGATGGGTGGGGTCTGAGCTTGTGACACTCGTGCGCTCCTGGGTGGGTCGCCGTGGCCGGGTAGTAGGGGTCTGACGGCGAAAGCGCGCGCCCCCCGAAGGATGGGCGGGCGCGCGCTCTCGCTTGCGAGATCAGATTAGATCACTGGATCGAGTCGATGGCAGCCTTGGCCTGGTCCGACACCTTCTGGGACAGCGGGGCGTTGCCGGCGCGCTCGCCGGCAGCAGCCTGGCCCTCAGCGGAGACCACGTAGGAGCCGTAAGCCTTGACGAGCTCGGCGACGGCGTCATCCTGGTAGTCCTGGCAAGCGATCAGGTAGGACACGAGCACCAGCGGGTAACCTTCGGCCTTGCGGTCGATCTTGATGGCCATGTCGTTCTCGGCGCGGCCTTCCTCCACGGGGGAGTTCTCGACGATGGCGGCAGCGGCCTCGTTGGTCAGGGCGTTGTACTTGCCGGCCTCGCCGATGGCGACGGTGGAGAACTGGCCAGCCTGCGATGCGTCGACGTAGCCGATGGTGCCGGTGCCACCGGCGACGGCGGCGACAACACCCTGGGTCTTCTCAGCGGCTTCGCCACCGGGGTAAGCCCAGTCGTCGGACGGCTCGGCGTCCCATACCTCGGGGGCAACTTCCTGCAGGTAGTCGGTGAAGTTGCCGGTGGTGCCGGAGGTGTCAGCGCGGTGGACGGCGGTGATCGCCAGATCCGGGAGGGTGACGCCCTCGTTGTCGGCGGCGATGGCCGGATCGTTCCACTTGGTGATGTCGCCCTTGAAGATCTTGGCGATCGTCGCGGGGGTCATGTTCAGCTTGTCGACACCCTCGACGTTGAACACAACGGCGATAGGGGAGATGTAGACGGGGATGTTGATCGGCTTGGTGTCAGCCACGCACTTGCCGAAGGAGTTCTCGGCGAGCTCTTCAACCTTGAACGCACGGTCGGAGCCGGCGTAGTCGGCGCCGCCGCCGATGAAGGCCTCACGGCCGGCGCCGGAGCCCTCGGGGGCGTAGTTGATGGTGACGTCGGGGTTGGCGGTCTGGAAGCCAGCGATCCAGGTCTGCTGAGCAACTTCCTGAGCCGAGGCGCCGATGCCGGTGAGCGTGCCGGAGAGGGCCGACGGGGCAGCAGCCTCGGAGGACTCGGTGCCGGCCGACTCCGAGCCAGCGGTGTTGGCGGGCTCGTTGGTGGGGGTGACCTCGTTCGCGGCGCAGGCGGAGAGCAGCAGCGCGGCGGAGATGCCGAGGGCGGCGGTCAGACGGATCTTCATTCAGGTGCCTTCCAAAAAGACGGGTGGTGTGAGGCCCGAGTGGCCTCGTGGAACTTGTGTGACTTCTGGTTCCTCGTCAGGGACGGTAAAGGCCGGAAGTAACGCGATCGGCGTGGTTGGGTTAACTCTTGGTTAACGAGTGCTCACGATTCGATCAATTCGCCTCTCACTGCGGTAAAAACCAGGGTTTCGGCCCTACGAACCGGTGATTGAGTAGTCCGCGCGCGGAGCGCCGGGCTTATCGAGATCTCGTGGGTTTGTACTGTGGACCGTGGTTGGGGAGTGTGACGGGGATGGGGCTTTCTCGCCCAGGGGCTGTTCACGCGCTTATCGCGCGCGTGAACGCCCCAACGCCCGACCCACCGCGAAGGCC
>DYZF01000234.1 GCA_020741375.1 Tessaracoccus flavescens | reverse complement strand
TCTCCGGGCTGGACAAGCCGACGGGCGGACGCGCCCGCGTCGCAGGCGAAGACCTCACCACCATGAGCAAGGCACAGCGGATCGATTTCCGCCGCCACACCGTCGGCTTCGTCTTCCAGCAAACTTCGAAGAACCTCCTGCCGTTCCTGACCGCCGCCGAGAACGTGGCACTGCCGATGATCATCGCCGGGAAGAAGGAGCGTGAAGAGCGGGCCCAGCACCTGCTTGAGCTGCTGGGGGTCGGAGAGCTCGCAGACCGTCGCCCCGGGCAGATGTCGGGCGGCCAGCAGCAGCGCGTGGCCATCGCCACCGCGCTCGCCAACTCCCCCGCTGTTCTGCTGGCCGACGAGCCCACCGGCGAGTTGGACGAGGAGAACTCCGCGGCAGTGCTCGACGCCATGCGCTCGGCGGCCACAGAGATGGGCACGACGGTGCTGATCGTCACGCACGATCCGATGGTGAGCGATCACGTCGCCCGCACCATCCAGATCCGCGACGGCAAGACCTCCACCGAGGTGCTTCGACGGCGCGTCGTCGGCGACGACGGCCAGGAGCTTGAGGTGGCGGAGGAGTACACAGTCATCGACAAGAACGGGCGGCTGCAGCTGCCCAAGGGGCATGTCGCGGCTCTGGGCCTGCACGATCGCGTCCGGCTCTCGCAGGAGCCAGACCACGTAGGCGTCTGGCCGGACGCCGTCGACGCCACCCCGGCCCGACGCGGCTCGGCCGTCGAGGAGGAGCAGGAATGAGCGGTCAGGCACGGATCTCGGGCATCGATCTCAGGCGCAGCTTCGGCAGCGGTGACGGGCTGGTCCACGCCCTCGACGGCGTCAGCATCGAGGCGCACGCCGGCGAACTCACCGTCGTCACCGGCCCGTCGGGGTCGGGCAAGACGACGCTGCTGAACCTGCTGGGCGGCCTGGACCGCCCCACCTCCGGGCAGGTGGTCTTAGACGACGGGAAGGTGCTCTCCGAGCTCTCGGAGGACGATGTGCTGGCGGTCCGGCGCACCCGCATCGGCTACGTGTTCCAGACCTTCGGGCTCATCCCCGTCCTGTCTGCCGCTGAGAACGTCGAGGTGCCGTTGAGGCTGAACGACGTCCCCGCGGACGAGCGCGACGAGCGCGTGGCCGAGATGCTGGAACGGGTGGGCCTGGCCCGGCACGAGAAGCAGCGTCCCTATGAGCTCTCGGGCGGCCAGCAGCAGCGCGTCGGCGTGGCGCGCGCCTTGGTCAACGGCCCAGACATCTTGATCGCCGACGAACCCACGGGCCAGCTCGATTCAGACACGGCCGCGACCATCATGGATCTCATCGTCGAGCTCACCCACGAGCTGGGGATCGCGACGATCGTGTCCACGCACGATCCGCTGCTGATGGGGCGGGCGGACCGCGTGATCCAGCTCCTCGACGGCCATCTCGTGGCCTGATCGTCAGTCCAGGGTGGCCCGCTTGGGCGCTTCCTTCTCCGCCTTCTTCGCACGCGCCTTCGTGCGCTTGTCCGTGATCAGGATCTGCCCCACGAGGATGAGCCCGCCAACGGCGGCGGCGAGGAAGAACAACAACGACACCAGAGGGTAGCCAAGCAGCCTCGGCCCCGCCTCGATCCGCGACATCAGCGCCGCCGCGACGGTGACCGCCGCGAGCACGAGGCCCACAGTCAGCCGGTTGGCCACCTGGTGCATCGTCTCGAGCAGCCGGTCTTCGTCGAGCGCGTTGACGCGCATGGTCAGCTCGCCGTTGCTGAGGGCGTCCATGATCCGGTTGGCGCGGCGCGGTAGGTGGGCCGCGAACTCCTTCGCCTCCAGCGCGCTGGAGATAGCGCTGCCGGGCGAGATCGAGAAGCCCGATTTCAAGATGGTGCCGACGCTGTCGCGGATCGCCTCCGCCGGCGCGAAGCCCGGGTCCAGATGCTGCACGGTTTGGTCGAGGTTCAGCAGGGCTTTGCCCACCGTCGACATCTCGGCGGGCGGGCGCAGCCCATGGGCACCGGAGATGCGGGCGAGCGCCACCAGCACGGAGCCGGCTTGCAGGTCGCTGCCGAGGCTGACGGCGCCGGAGACGAGGTGGGAGACGTCGTCGCGGAACGCCGCGGCGTCGTAGTCGGACAGCGGGTGTCCCATCCCGGCCAGCACGTTGGCCGCCTCCTCGCCGTCGCCCTCCCCGATCGCCAGCAGCAGGCGGACGAGCTGGCCGCGCACGCGCTTCGGTACGCGGGCCACCATGCCCAGATCGATGAGCGCGAGCCGGCCGTCGGGGGTGACGATGAGGTTGCCAGGATGCGGATCCGCGTGCAGGAGCCCCTCGTTGAGGAGCGTGTTGAGGAAGAACGAGAAGATGGTCTCCGCGAGCGCCGAGCCGTCGACGTCGAGCAACTCGAGCGGGCCGAGATCGGTGACCTTGCGCCCCTCGATGAACTCCATCGTGAGAATGCGCGACGTGCTGTAGCTGGGGATGGGCTCCGGCACGACGAGGAGATCCTCGCGCTCCGCAAGTTCGCGGAAGCGCTGCAGGTTGGCCATCTCCTTGCGGTAATCGAGTTCGTCGGCCAGCGAGCGGCGGAACTGGGCCAGCAGCTTGCCGGTGCCGATCCGCTCCCCCGCCGACGTCGTCGTGTCGATGAGGCCGGCCGCCTGCGTGAGGAGATCCATGTCGTCGCGGACGATCTCACGCACGTCCGGGCGCAGCACCTTGACGGCCACCTCACGGCCGGTCTTCGTGGTGGCCCGATGCACTTGCCCGAGCGAGGCTGCGGCGAGGGGCTGGTCGTTGAACTCGCTGAACAGCGCTCCGACGGTGGTGCCGATCTCGCTCTCGATAAGTTGGCGCACATCGTCGGCGTCGATCGGATCCACGTCGTCCTGCAGGCGCGACAGCGCTTGGGTGTAGGCGTCCGGGAGGAGATCGTGGCGCGTGGAGAGCAGTTGGCCGAGCTTGATGTAGGTGGGGCCCATGGCCTCCAGATCAGCGGCCAGCTTCTCTGGGCCGTCGCCAGTGGCTCCGTCGCGCTCGGTCTCGGTGAGGAACTCGTCGGCGCCGCCGGAGGAGAGGATCCCGGATCCACCGTGTCGGACGAGCAGCTTCACGAGGTCGCCCACGCGGGTCAGTTTCTCTCTCATAGCGCGATTCTAGGTGTGGCTAGCGGTGATGGTCGAGGCCTCGGCCCGTGATGGTGATCTGGGTGGCCTTGACGACGGCGAACACGCGGCTCCCGGGCGCGAGTTCGAGGTCGCGGACGGCCGCGGGGGTCAGATCGGCGGCGAGCTGCTGATCCCCAACCCGCAGCCCCACCCGCTGCGAAGGCCAGCGGTCTTCGATGCTGGTGACGACGGCGGGCAGCGCGTTGCGCGGGCTGCCGTGCGGCGGCTCGTTGAAGACGGAGACTGACGCCGGGCTGAAGACGGCGCGGGCGTCGCCGTCGCCGATCGGCTGCGGTGCGATGCCACTGAGCGTGACGCCGTCGGACAACTGCAGGGTGTGCGCATCCACCGCCTCGCCGTGGAGCAGGTTGAGGCCCACGAATCCCGCCATGAACGAGGTGGTGGGGCGCTGACAGAGTTCCTCCACCGTTCCGTGGGCGACGACGCGACCGCCGTCCAACTCGATGACGCGGTCGGCCAGCGCCACCACGTCCAGGAAGTCGTGGGTGACGAGCACCGTCGTGACGCCACGAAGCCGCTCCCTCAGCAGCCGTCGCAACTCCGGCGCCACCTCGGCGTCCAAGGCCGCGAAGGGCTCGTCGAGCAGGACGACGGCGGGATCCGTGGCCAGAGTCCGGGCCAACGCCACGCGCTGGGCTTGGCCGCCGGACAGCTGCGACGGCTTGCGGGAGGCCAGTTCGTCGAGGCCGACGGCGGCGAGCTCCTCCGCGGCGCGGGCGCGGGCGCTCGCCGTCGACGTCCCCCGCGCTCGGGGCCCGAACGCCACGTTGTCGAGCACGCTGAGGTGCGGAAACAGCAGGGCGCGCTGCTCCAGATAGCCCACGCGACGACGGTGCACCGGCACCGCACCCGCCGGGCCGGCCACCTCCTCGCCACCCATGGAGACGGTGCCGGCGTCGGGGCGCAGGCTCCCAGCGATGAGTTGGATCAGGCTGGACTTGCCCGCCCCGTTGGGGCCGACGATCGCGACGGTGTCGCCGTCGGGAAGGACGATCTCGAGAGCCAGCCCCCGAGCCGCGACCTGCGCCGCCACACGCACCTCAGTCATGACGCGCCCCCAGCCTCGCCGCCAAGGCGACGATCAGCGCGGCCACGGCGAGCAGCACGACGGCGAGCGCCAACGCCAGATCTGTGTCGGTCTCGCGCAGCAGATAGATCTCCAGCGGCAGGGTGCGCGTGACGCCTTGGAGGGATCCGGCGAACGTGAGCGTGGCGCCGAATTCGCCGAGCGCCCGGGCGAAGGCCAGCGCGGTGCCAGAGGCGATCGCGGGCGCCAGCACCGGCACGGTCACGCGCATGAAGGTGCGGCTCGGGCTGGCGCCGAGGTGGGCGGCGGCCCGCTCATAGTCGTCGCCTGCGGTTCGGATCGCGCCCTCGAGCGAGACCACAAGGAACGGCAAGGCCACGAACGTTTGGGCCAGCACCACCGCAGCCGTCGTGAAACCGATCTCTATTTCGAGTACCGACAGCGGCTGCCCGATGAGCCCGCGACGCCCGAAGCTGGTGAGCAGCGCGAGGCCCGCGACCACAGGCGGCAGCACCATCGGCACCGTCACGAGCGTGCGCGCCCAACGCACCCAGCGCCCGGACGAGCGCGCCAGCACCAGCGCCGTCGGGGTTCCGATGAGCAGCACCAGCACCGTCGCCACTGCGCAGGTGGCCAGGCTGAGCCCGAGTGCGTCCAGCGCGCGCTCCGAGGTCAACAACTCTGGAAGCCTGGCCCACGGCGCCCGAATCAACAGGCCGATGATGGGCACGGCCAGCAGCGCGACGGCCAACGCGAACGGGAACCATGCCCAACGGGGGATGGTCATCGCGGCGGCCCGAACCCCTCAGCTTCGAGGAGTGTGGCCCATTCCCCCGTCAGGTTGTCGATGAAGGCGCGGGCCTCGTGGGGATGAGCCGACCCCTTGACGACGGCGGCCCAGTAGGTGTTGGGGTCGTCGTCGGCGCCGGGGATAGCGATGGACTCGACGGAGTTGCTGTGCGCGGCGTCGGTGGCGTAGACCAGTCCCGCATCGGCTTCGCCGGAGGCCACCTTGCCGAGCACGTCTGTCACCTTCGATTCCTCCGATACCGGCCGCAGCGCCAGGCTGTGCACATCGGCCAGCTTCGCGGTCGCGGCACCGCACGGAACCTCCGGCGCACAGACGACCAGCTTGACGCCGTCGAGGGAGGCATCGAATCCAATCACGCCCGCGGGGTTCCCGCCGGGGACGATGAGCACCAGGTGGTTGGTGGCGAACATGACGGGCTCGCCGTCGATCAGCCCCTCCGCGACCGCACGCTCCATCGTGGCCCCGTCGGCGGACGCGAAGACGTCGGCCGGGGCTCCACCGGCGATCTGATCGACGAGCCCGCTGGAGCCGTCGAAGGAGAACGTGGCGGGCGTGTCGAGCTCGGAGAAGGCGGAGCTCAAGGAGGCGGCGGCGAACACCACGGGAACACCGTCGTCCGAACTCCCCGGCGCGCAGGCGGCCACGAGCAGTGCCGCGACGGCGATGCCCTGGGCCCTCATGCCGCCCCTTCCTCGACGTCGGCTCGGTTATCGGGACATTATCACCAACCTATGCGGACAAATCAGGTGCCTGTCTAGTCTGGGGGCATGAGCTACACCGCCGCCGTCATCACCTGCTCCGACCGCGCCACCGCCGGCGTCTACGAGGACCGATCCGGCCCCGTGGTCCGCACGGGATTGGCCGAGGCCGGCTTCGACGCGCCCGATCCGGTGCTCGTCCCCGATCACCCCGAGCAGATCAAGCGGGCCATCACCGACGCCCTCGCCAGCGGCGCACGGGTGATCGTCACCACCGGAGGCACGGGGGTGAGCCCCACCGACGTGACGGTGGAGGTGACCCGCGAGCTCATCGCGTACGAGCTGCCGGGGCTGATGGAGGAGGTCCGCCGAGTGGGCGCTCAGAAGCAGCCGCGGGCGCTACTGTCGCGCGGCATCGCAGGGATCTTGGCGCTGCCCGGCCAGGAGCGCGCCGTCGTCATCAACGCACCCGGCTCCAAGGGCGGTGCCAGCGACACCATTTCCGTGGTCGCGCCCCTGCTCCAGCACATCGTGGACCAGTTGGACGGGAAGGATCACCCAGCCCCCGGGGGCCACACTTCCCCGACTGCGTGACTAGCGAATCCAGTCGCCAGATCGGCCGCCGGACTTCGCGGTGATCTTCGCCGAGACGATCTCGGCAGACCGGTCAACGCCCTTGACCATGTCGACGACAGCCAGCGCCGCGACCGTCACCGACGTCAGCGCCTCCATCTCCACACCCGTGCGATCGGCTGTGCGCACCGTCGCCGTGATCGACACGCCTTCGTCGACGATCTCCAGATCGACGACCACCCCGTGAACCCCGATGACGTGCGCCAGCGGCAGCAGATCTGGCACCTTCTTCGCGGCCGCGATCCCCGCGACCCTCGCGACGGCGAGCACATCGCCCTTCGGAACCGTGCCGGTTCGCAGCGCGTCAACCACCTCGGCGGACGTGGAGACGGTGGCCACCGCCGTCGCCG
>DYZF01000233.1 GCA_020741375.1 Tessaracoccus flavescens | reverse complement strand
CGCGCGCGATAAGCGCGTGAACAGCCCCTGGGCGAGAAGGCCCCATCCCCGCCACACTCGCCCCAATCACAGGCAGTCCACAAGCAAACCCACGAGATTTCGACACGCCCGGCGACTCCGTCGCGCGGACTACTCAATCAACGGTGAGAGCGGGCTACCCAATCAGCGAGAGGGCCGCCCTGCGTCAGCACGCGGACAGAGCCCGAGGAGTAAATTGCCGTCATGGAGGCAGAGACGCGCAGGTGGGAGAAGCTTCTCCCCGGGATCGCGGTACTGCGCCGCTACGAGCGACCCTGGCTGCGCGGCGACATCCTCGCCGGCATCACCGTCGCCGCCTATCTGATCCCCCAAGTGATGGCCTACGCAGCAATCGCCGGGCTCCCCGCCGTCGCCGGGCTCTGGGCCATCCTCGCCCCGCTGCTGCTCTACGCCATCCTCGGCACCTCCCGCCAGCTCTCCATCGGCCCCGAATCAACCACCGCCCTCATGACCGCCGTCGGCGTGGGCGCGCTCGTCGGGGCCGCCGGCGGGCCGGAGCGCTACGCCGAGGTCGCTGCCCTGCTGGCGATCGCCGTCGGTCTCGTCTGCATCGTCGGCTTCATCCTCAGACTCGGCTTCCTCGCCGCGCTCCTCTCCCGACCCGTCCTCGTCGGCTACCTCGTCGGCATCGCCGTCCTGATGATCACCAGCCAATTCGGCAAGGTCACCAAGCTAACCATCGACGGCGACAACCCCATCGCCGAAACACGATCTCTGCTCGCCCAGATCACCGAGGCGCACCTGCCCACCGTGATCGTCGCCGCCGTCGTCCTGGTGCTCCTCATCGTCATGCACAAGGTGGCGCCCAAGCTGCCCGGCCCGCTCATCGTGCTCCTCCTCGCTGCCGCGGTGGTCGCCGTCTTCGGCCTGCAACGCTTCGGCCTCGACACCATCGGCACCGTCCCCGCCGGCCTCCCCGCGCCCAAGCTGCCGGCGCTCGGCGACGTCGACCTCTGGAAGCTCCTCCCCTACGCCGCCGGCATCGCGGTGGTGGGCTACTCCGACAACGTCCTCACCGGTCGCGCCTTCGCCGCCAAGCGCCGCGAACGGCTCGATTCCACCCAAGAACTCCTGGCCCTGGGCGCCGCCAACATCGGCGCCGGCCTCACCCACGGGTTCCCTGTCTCCTCGAGCGGTTCGCGCACCGTCCTCGGCGACGCCACCGGTTCCCGCACTCAGCTGCATTCGCTGGTGGCGCTCGCCTGCGTCGTCGTCACGCTCCTCTTCGCTGGACCCATCCTCGCGAGCTTCCCGACGGCAGCCCTCGGCGCCCTCGTCATCTACGCCGCCACCCGCCTCATCGACCTCGCCGAGATCCGCCGCATCGCCCGCTTCCGCTGGAGCGAACTGGTGCTCACCCTCCTAACGACCGCCGCCGTCGTCGGGTTCGGCGTGCTCGTGGGCATCGGGATCGCGATCGCACTGTCCCTCCTCGACCTCATCCGCCGCATGGCCCACCCCCACGACGGCATCCTCGGCTACGTGCCCGGGGTCGCGGGCATGCATGACATCGACGACTACCCCACGGCCACCCGCGTGCCCGGCCTCGTCGTCTACCGCTACGACTCGCCACTGTTCTTCGCCAACGCGGAGAACTTCCTAGCACGAGCGGAGGAATCGATCGATTCCTCACCCCAACCCGTCCACTGGTTCCTGCTGAACGCCGAGGCCAACGTCGAGGTTGATCTCACCGCCGTCGACACCCTCGAACTGCTCCGCGAACAACTCGAGGCCCGCGGCATCCAGTTCACGATGGCGCGGGTGAAGCAGGAGCTCTATGAGCAGCTCGACGCCGCCGGCTTGGTGGAGCGGGTGGGCGATGAGTACATCTTCGCCACGCTCCCCACCGCGGTGCGCGCCTACTCCGATTGGCACGAGAAGAAGTTCGGGCGACCCCCGGACGGCGTTCCGCCCGAGGTGCTGCCGCCGGGCGTGAATAAGTGACCAGAAAAACCGCGTTACGCGCCCAATGTGGCTGCGTAACGCGATTTCTGGGTCGGTTATTCACGGACCAGGGAGTTACTCCCCGCCGCCACCGCCGTCGGAACCGCCGTCGCCGCCAGCGTCGGCCGTGAGATCGACGTCGGATTCGTCGCCGTCGCCGTAGATCGGGCCGTCGTCCTCAGCCCGGGTCAGGGGCTGGTTCCCCGGGTGATACACGGTGTCACCGGCAGCCTCCGCCGCGGCCTTGGCCTCTTCCTCGGTCTCGAAGATCTCGACGTAGAACGCGCGGTGGTCTTCGTCCTCGAGGATGTCCTCGAAGCCGTCCTCCTCACGCTCGAACTCGCCCGCGCTGACGCCCGCGTAGATCCAGCTCACCTCGGCAATGCCGGCGAAGGTGTCCTCCAGCGTCTCCGCGACCTCCGGCAGCAGCGCCTGAGCGGCCTGCAGCGGGGAGTCGCTGAACTGATCGGCCTCGTCGTCGGTGAGTTCGTCGTCGGCGGTGAGCGCCATCATGGCGCGCTGCTTGAGGGCGTCGGAGTTGGTGACGCGCAGGTCGAGGCGGGCGATGACGCTGAGGAGCTCTTCGGCCTCTGCGCTGTCATCGCCGTCCTCGTCGTCATCATCGTCGTC
>DYZF01000232.1 GCA_020741375.1 Tessaracoccus flavescens | reverse complement strand
GACGCCGGTGCCCTTGACGGATGCCAGATCCACGCCGTGTTCCTTGGCCATCTTGCGGACCAGCGGGGTCACGTACGTGCCGTCGCCAGAGGCTTCGGCCGCGCGACGAGCCACTGCGGCTTCGACGGCGGGGGAGAGCTCGGCGTCAGCCTTGGGCTCCTCCTTCTTCGGCTCTTCCTTGGGCTCGGGCTTGGGTTCTTCCTTGGGCCCGGGCTTCGGCTCTTCCTTCGGCTCAGGCTTGGGCTCCTCCTTGGGAGCCTCCTCCTGGGGCTCGGGATCGGTCTCTTCCTTGGGCTCCGGCTGCGCCGAGGCGTCGCCGATGATGGCGAGCACTTCGCCCACCTCAGCGGTGTCGTCTTCCTTGAAGCGGATCTCCAGCAGGGTGCCGGCGGCCGGGGACGGGATCTCGGTGTCGACCTTGTCGGTGGAGACCTCGAGCAGTGGCTCGTCGGCCTCGACGGTGTCGCCCACTTCCTTCAGCCAGCGGCTGATGGTGCCCTCGGTGACGGACTCGCCGAGCGCCGGGAGGGTGACCTCGATGCCGCTGGAGGACGCAGCCGCGGTGGGCTGATCCTCGGCGGGCTTGGGCTGCTCTTCTGGGGTGGCGGTCTCGACGGGGGTGTCGGCCGTCTCTTCGGCGGGAGCTTCCTCGGCGGGGGCTTCCTCAGCCGCAGCCTCTTCGGAGGGGGCTTCGTCGCTGCCGCCGGCGCTCTCGTCGGCGTCGCCGATGACGGCGAGCACAGCGCCCACCTCAGCCACGTCGTCTTCTTCGAACTTGATCTCCAGCAGGGTGCCCGCGACGGGGCTGGGGATCTCAGTGTCGACCTTGTCGGTGGAGACCTCGAGTAACGGCTCGTCGGCCTCGACAGTGTCTCCGACTGCCTTCAACCAGCGAGAAATGGTGCCTTCCGTGACGGATTCGCCCAGTGCCGGGAGGGTTACTTCGGTTGACATGTGAGTGTGGCTCCTTTGCGTACCGCGATATTGGTCCCAGCCTATCCCTAGATCAAGCGTGCATGTGCAGTGGACGTCCACCGAGCGCCCAGGTTGCCTCGGTGATTGACTCGCTGAGCGTCGGGTGTGGATGCACGATGCCCGCGATGTCGTCGACGGTGGCCTGCCAGCCGACGAGCAGTGCGCCTTCGGCGATCAGTTCCGCGACGTCCTCACCGATGGCGTGCACGCCGACGATGGCTCCGTCGGGGCGGCGAACCACGCGCACCATGCCCGTCTCGCGGTCGCCGCCGCGGAGGATCTGCGCTCGGCCGTTGCCCGTGAGGTGATACGTCGCCACCTCCGCCTCCGGCCCTGCCGCCTCCGCGGTGAGACCGACGCTGGCCACCTGAGGCGACGAGTAGGTGATGCGCGGAATATCAACGTCGGCGGGCAGCGTCGGGCGCGCGGGATGCTTGCCCTGGAGTTGGGCGATGCGCTCTGCCAAGAAGAGTCCGTGCGCGTAGCCGCGGTGGGCGAGTTGGGGGCCGGCCACGAGGTCACCGGCGGCGAACACCCCGCGCACCGAGGTCTGGAGCCGGTCGTCCACCACGACGTGCCCGGTCTCGGCCAGCGTGACGCCCGCCTCCGCCAACCCGAGCCCCGTCGTGGCGGGTCGGCGGCCGACGGCCACCAGCAGCAGGTCCGTCTCGATGGAGTCGTCGCCGATCGCGACCGCGACGCCGTCGGCCGAGCGGGTGGCGGCGTCGACCGTGGTGTCGAGCCGCACGCTCACGCCCCGTCGCTTCAGTTCGCGCGCGAGCAGGGTCGAGTGGGCCGGTTCTTCGGCGGGGAGGAGCCGGTCGGTGGCCTCGATGAGGGTGACGTCGACGCCCAGATCGGCCCACAGCGACGCGAACTCGACGCCGATGACGCCGCCGCCGAGCACGACGGCGCGCTGCGGGAGGTGCTCGAGCGCGAGCGCGTGGTCGCTGGTGAGGATGCGTTCGCCGTCGGTCTCGAGGCCGAGGGTGATGGGCGCGGCACCGGTGGCCAGCACGACGGCGCGCGCTCGGTATCGGCCGGACGCGGTTTCGACGCCGGGGCCGGAATCGTCGGAGACGAGGGTGCCGCGCTCGCGGATCACGGTGATGCCGTGACCCCGAATCAGGCCTTCGAGCCCCCGGTGGAGGCCGTCGACGACGCCCGTCGCGTAGCGCTTGATCCCGGCGGGGTCGGTCTCACCGAGCGTGGCCCCGATGCCGAACGCGCCCGCCTTCTCGACGGTGCGGCGCACCTTCGCGGCCTGCAGCCACGCCTTGGTGGGGATGCAGCCGCGGTGCAGGCAGGTGCCGCCCAGCGGGCCGTCGTCGACGAGCGCGACGCTCAGGCCGAGTTGGGCGGCGCGAAGGGCGCAGGCATATCCGGCGGACCCTGCGCCCACGATGGCGACGTCAAAGGCGGTGCTCATGCGGCCATTGTGCCTGCCGCACGAGCCATCGGTCACTCGCCGGCCAGGAGGGCCTGCTCGGCCTCCTTGGTCCAGACGCCGTCGTTGAGCTTGGCCGCGACGTGCGGCAGCTTCTCGGGCATGTCCACCAAGCGCGTGAGCGGGAGGTCGTGCAGCGCGGGGTACACCATGATCTTGCCGCCGCTGGTGCGGTTGATCACCGAATCGATGGCGTCGCGGAAGCCCGCCATGCCGGTGACCGCGTCGAGCGAGATATGGGTATCGATGATGCCCTCCTCGATCTTGCGGAGCACGGTGCGCATGTCCGAGACGTCCGAACCGGAGGTGCCGAGCATGAAGATGCGGCGCTCGATGATGCCCTGCAGGTCGAACTCGCCCGGGGTGCCGGCGGGGATGCCCGCGAAGGCGTTGAGGATGGCGCCGTCGGCGGCCAGATCCACGGCCTGCGAGACCAGTGCCGGGACGGGCACCATGCAGGACAGGTGCGTGTAGCCGGGCTGCAGTTCGGTGGTACCGGTGTTGATGATCTCCAGCGGCACACCGCGCTCCTGCGCGACGGGGCCCACGATGGATTCGAGGTGGGCGAGGCGGTCGTCGCTGAGGTCGGTGCCGGCCACCGTGATGTCCTTGAACCCGGAGGTGACGGCGCGCATGGTGTGCATCTGGCCCATGGGGCCGGCGGCGCCGATGATGGCGATCTTGTCGCCGTCGCGCAGTTCGCCCGTCTCGGGGATCCAGGCGTAGCCGTCGGCCGGGTCGTCGCCGGTGGTGCCGCAGAAGCGAATGAAATCGTAGTGGACGCGGCCGACGTCGAGCTGCACCTTGCGCCCGATCTGCCCGCCGCCCAGGACCACGCACATGGTGGCGCGGGTGCCGAGGTGCGCCGCCAGGGTTTCGATGACGTCGGCGTCGGAGCCGTAGTAGACGATGTCGTCGAACTCGCCCTCGGCGCTACCGGCGTCGGCGGGCGCCAGCGTGATGGTCTCCTTGGGGGCGTGCGCGGCGGTGAGCGCGTCCAGGCCCGCGGCGTCGCCGTCGGTCACCACGAGGAGGCGACCGCCGTCCTTGAGGTGGTTGCGCTCCTTCCACGCGTAGGAGCCCTCGACGGTGGCCCACGGCTCGATGAGGCCGACGGCGGCAGACGAGGGGCCGTCGGTCACGTGGATGAGGAACTCCTCGCCCGACGGCGACACGACGCAGCGCTCGTCGATGACGACGTACTCCTGCAGCGCGCCCTCGAAGTTGTAGCCGAAGGCGCCGTTGGACTTGGCGGTGCGCAGGTGCTTCCAGTCGGCCTGCACGAGGACGCGGTCGCCCACCTTGAAGCGGCTCACCTGATCGCCGGCAGCGACGATGCGGCCCACGGGCTCATGGCCGGGGACGACGGGCTGGCTGCCGGGCTTGTAGCTGGGGATTTCCGCGAGGGCGTCGAGATCAATGCCCGAGACGACGTCGGACTTGCGCGGGTGGGTGTCGAACGCGTGCAGCAGCTTCGTGTCGCTGAAGCAGATTCCGCACGATTCAACCTGCAGCAGCATCTGGTGCGGGCCAACCTCGTCGACTGGCTTGTTGGTGTTGTGGACGATCTCGTCTGCACCGACGAACTGAATGGCGTGCTGGGTGCTGGGGATCTGACTCACTGGTGCTCCTCCGTTGAACTTCCTTGTTCTTTCATTCTTGCCCAGCAATCACGCGGGGGACAGGGCTCGAGGAGAGATAGGGCAGATGCTCACGGCTGGCGTGGAGGGGCATACTGGGCGCGTGGGATGGTTCGGCCGGAAGAAGCGCGAGGCGCGCGTCGCCAAGGAGGCGAAGCATGTGCCGGACGCGCTGCTGGCGCACCTCAACGAGTTCGTGCTGAACCGCCGCGGGGTGGAGGCGTGGGTGGAGCAGCCCACGTCATTCAACAAGCCGTCGCTGCTGCTGATCGCCCACGACGGCGAATCCACGCGGCGCGCCGTCCCCAGCGCCGATTACGCGCATGATTTCGCAGCCAGCCACTCAATTCCGTGCTACGACGCAGGCGTAGTCCCGTACCCGAAGCGGTTCCGCGACTACAGCCTGCGCCAGAAGCGCGCTCAGTCCTGAAGCAGGCTGGCCAGCGACACCAGGGTGCGCACGCCGACGCCGGTGCCGCCCTTGGGCGTGTAGCCGTAGGCCTCGTTCGGGTTATCCGCCGGGCCGGCGATGTCGAGGTGAGCCCAGGCGACGCCGTCGGGAACGAACCGTTCTAGGAAGGCTCCGGCGGCCAGCGCGCCGCCGAAGCGGTGCCCGGCGCCAGACTTCATGTCGGCCACCGACGACTTGAGCTCGCCGCGGATGTGATCGGTGAGCGGAAGCTCCCAGAAATCCTCGTTGGCGGTTTCGGCGGCGTCGAGCAGCAACTCAGAGGTGTCTTCACCGTTGGTGATGAGGCCACCGATGCGCAGGCCCAGCGCCACCATGCAGGCGCCGGTGAGCGTGGCGACGTCGACGATCAGGTCCGGCTTGTCCTGACCGGCGCGCGCGATGGCGTCGGCCATGACGAGGCGGCCCTCGGCGTCGGTGTTGTAGTTCTCGACAGTCTGGCCGTCGAACATGGTGAGGACGTCGCCGGAGCGGTAGGCAGTGCCGGACGGCAGGTTCTCAGCCATGGCCGCGTAGACGGTGACCTTGACCTTGAGGCCCAGAGCGGCGATGGCGCGGATGGCGGAGATGACGGTGGCGGCACCGGACATGTCGAACTTCATGCCGGCCATCTGACCGGCGGGCTTGATGTCGAGGCCGCCCGAATCGAACGTGATGCCCTTGCCGACGAGGGCCAGGTGTTGCGTGGCGCCGCGCGGCGCGTAGGAGAGGCGCACGAGGCGCGGGGCGTGGGCGGAGCCGCCGCCGACGGCGAGGATGCCGCCGTAGCCGCCGCGCTCCAGGGCCTTCTCGTCGAGGATCTCGACGCTGATCTTGGCGTCCTTGACGGCCGCCTTCGCCTGATCGGCGAAGACCTCGGGGTAGAGCAGGTTCGGGGGAGTGTTCACCCAATCGCGGGTCAGGTTCACGGCGGCGACGGTGGCTTCCGCCGTCGCGACCGCGTCCTTCTGCGCCGCGTCCGTCAGCGGGGCGACGATGGTGATCTGGGCCACCGGGGCAGGCTCGGGGGTGGCGGTCAGCTTCTGGAAGCGGTATGCGCCCAGCGCGGCGCCTTCTGCGGCGGCCTGGATGAGCTCCGGGTCAGACAGTTCGAGCGACACGGCGACGTGCAGGCCCTTCACGTCGGGCAGCGCGACGACCTTGCGCAGCGCGGTGCCCAGCGCCTCGCGCACGCCGGACGGCGTGACGTCGGCGTCGCCGAGGCCCACGACGGCGAGACGGGAGCCGTCCACGCCGGGCAGGAACGACACCTCGCCCTGCGAGGCCCTGGCGCCCATCGTCGAGACCAGATCGGCCAGCGGGCGGCCGTAGGTCTTCTGGATCGCCTTGTCGAGGTCGCCGACGAGGCCCACCAGCGCGGGATCGCCGTCGTTGATGGTGGCAAGGCCGAGCACCAGCACGTCGGCGTTCTTCGGCATCGTCTTGGACAGGGACAGGGTCACATCAGTTCTCGTCACCCGTCCAGCCTAGCGAGTGGCGCGGATGCTCGGCTTGGGGTGAGCCACCGGGACGCAGTACGTTGGCCCGCATGATCAAGCGTGTCGGCCACTGGGTCTTCATCGTCGTGGGCCTCGCGATCGCCGCGTGGGCGATCGTGGGCTGGCTGGCGCCGTCGACGTCGTGTCGCGGCGTGGAGATGGGCCCCGGAGACACGTGCTCCTACTCGAGCACAAGCGAGGTGGGCACCGACGAGATCCAGACCTATGAGGACCGGATCAAGGTGGCCCAGGAGCAGGCGCCGTTCGGCGTGATCGCCGGGTTGGGCATGGCGGCGTTCGGTGGCGTGCTGGCGGTGCGCGCTAAGGGCGCAGCGACATCGGACCGTAAATGAGGCGGTCTTCCTCGTAGAGGCTGACCTCTTCGACGCCGCGTTCCAGCAGGTCGTCGAAGAACAGGCCGATCCACTCCTCGGCGGCCGTTTGATCATCGAAACGATGCGCCAGGCCGGCGCGTTCCAGCTCAGACTCGACGAACGTGCCGGATTCCGGCTTCCAGAAGTAGCTCATCAGATCGGGTCCCCACGGTTGATGCGCGGGCCGGGGCGGCGGAAGCGGCGGATCATGAGCGAGCGGTTGAACATGTACACCAGCAGGCCGCGGGTGGACGCGTTCGGGTAGCGCTCGGCGAGCAGCTTCTTGAAGCCGCGCCACATGATCCACACGTTGATGATGGTGATGGCGAGCAGCACCCACAGCGCCATGGCGATGTAGGTGGACAGAGCCAGATTGTTCATGGTGGCCATCGTCAGGGCCATCACGAGGATCATCGCGGGCAGCATGAACTCGGCGACGGTCCATCGGGTGTCGACGTAGTCGCGCACCAGCTGACGCTCGGGGGAGCGCTCCACCCGATCCCACTGCTCGACGCGGGCCTGCGCGCGGGACTCGCGGTCCGCCTTGCGCTGCTCCTTCGCCGTCAGGGTGGGGTGCAGCCGCTCCATGCGGGCGGCCTCGGCCTGGCGCCGGCTCGGGGTGGCGCCTTCCTTCTTGCGGACGACCTTGATCTTCTCGGGCGCGGCCTGCGTGGCCGGCTCCGGGGCAGCTTGGGGGGCGGGTGCGTCGGCCTTCGCCGTCGACCGCGCGGCCTTGGCCGCTGCCTTCTCCCCCTTGGGGGTCAGCTCCGAGATGCGATCCGACACCGGCTTCTCGGTGCGTTCGTAGGGGCGAAACAGTGCCACGGTGCGCGTGTCCTTCAATCTGGGGGTGGGGACGTATCGACGGGCCATTCTACCCCGGGCGTTCGGGATCGCCGCCGTGGCGGCAGGTTCAGGGTCGGATTCAGGGCTGTTAGCTACTTCGGTATGCCCAGCTACCGGCTAACGTTGTGGGTGAACACCGCACGTTCCTGGAAGGACACCCCGTGGCCAGCATTTTTGAACGACTCGCTTTGGTCTTCCGCTCGAAGGCAAACAAGGCACTGGACAAGTACGAAGACCCCCGCGAGACGCTTGACTACTCGTACCAGAAGCAGCTCGAGCTGCTGCAGAACGTGCGCCGTGGCGTCGCCGATGTCGCCACCAGCCGCAAGCGCGTTGAGCTGCAGGCCACCAAGCTGAACTCTGAGGTCACCCGCCTCCAGTCGGCCGCCCAGCGTGCGCTCGAATCGAACCGCGAGGATCTGGCCCGCGAGGCACTCACCCGCAAGGCCGGTCTTCAGACCCAGCTCGACGAGCTGCAGGCTCAGCACGCGCAGTTGCAGGGCGAAGAGGAGAAGCTGGTGCGCGCCAGCTCCCGCCTGCAGGCGAAGGTGGATGCCTTCCGCACCCGCAAGGAGACCATCAAGGCCACCTACTCGGCCGCCGAGGCCCAGACCCGCATCAACGAGGCCTTCACTGGCATCTCGGAGGAGATGAGCGACGTCGGCCTCGCCATCCAGCGCGCCGAGGACAAGACGCTGCAGCTGCAGGCTCGCGCGTCCGCCGTCGACGAGCTGCTCGAATCGGGCGCCCTCGAGGATTCCAGCGGCATGTACCGCGACGACATCACCCGCGAGCTGGATCAGCTGGCGTCGGATTCCACCATCGAGAGCGAACTGGCCGCCATGAAGGCGCAGCTCACCGGTGGCCCGGCAGCGCGCCCGGAGATTGCGGCGCCGTCGGACGCGCAGGCCGCTCCGTCGGCTGAGCAGGCCGAGCAGCCGAACCAGGGGCCGCAGGCATGATCGTTCGCATCATGGGCCAAGG
The DNA here is from genome assembly GCA_020741375.1 of Tessaracoccus flavescens. Lineage (GTDB taxonomy): Bacteria > Actinomycetota > Actinomycetes > Propionibacteriales > Propionibacteriaceae > Arachnia > Arachnia flavescens_A. The sequence goes on along the minus strand of DYZF01000232.1, from coordinate 935 downwards.
ACAATGGGTGCTGGAGCCCGAGCACCTGATGGCGCTGAACGAGCTTGATCGCGCGCTGGAAGACCGTGTGGAAGCAGACGATCACGACGGCATGGTCGCGGCGCTGCAGAAGCTGGTGGACGGCGTGAAGGAGATGGGCGTCGAGGTTCCCGAGGACGTCCTCGTCGAATCGGATCTCGTCCTGCCGGACGTCGACGTGTCCCTCGACGACGTGCGCGAACTACTTGCGTCCACCGAGGAGTTCTACGGGCTCATCCCCGACGCCGAGGACGAATTGAACGAAGGCGACGAGGAGTCGTCTGAACTGTGAAGGTGGTTGTCGCCTCCGACGCCATCGCCGGCCTGAGTGCCCGTGAGGCGTCGGAGACCATCGCGCGAGCCTTCGCCGACGGCGGAGCAGCAGTGGCCGTCATCCCGCTTGCGGTGTCGGGTGACGAGCTGCGGGCCGCCGTCGAGGTCGCGGCCGACGGCGTCGGCTTCGCGTCGCCCGTGGACGCCGTCGACGCAGGGGAGGCACTGGCCTCCGCCCTCGGCGATCTGGTGCTGGATCTGACGGCAACGCAGGTCGCGGCATGGGGCGCGGCAACCCTGCAGGCCTTCGGCGACGATCCCGCGACGGCGTTGGCCGCCGCCCGTGAGCGCTGGGCCGGTCGCGAACTCGTGGCGCTGGTCGCGGACGGGCAGCAGGAACGCCCCCTCACCGGCATGCATGGGTACGCGGCCACGGAGGGCCGTGAGGCGGGGCTTGCGCTTGCTCAAGTCTTGGAGGCCGACCGCGAGGGCGAGCGATGGCTCGAGGCCTTGGGCCTGGAACAGGGGCCCGGCTCCGGCGCCACCGGTGGGCTTGGGCTCCTCATTCAGGCGATGGGCGGCCGCGTCGCCGATCCTCTGACTTATCTGGCCGAGCGGTTTTCGCTGGAGAACACCCTCGCTCA
>DYZF01000231.1 GCA_020741375.1 Tessaracoccus flavescens | reverse complement strand
CCGTGCGACGCCAATCCATGACATGGTGCGGCACCTCGTCCAGGAAGCGCGACGGCGGGTTGTAGGCCGGGGCCCCGAACGTGACGCGCACCTGAGAGCGGCTGAGGTAGAGCCGCTTGCGGGCGCGCGTGATGCCGACGTAGGCGAGGCGACGCTCCTCCTCGAGCTCGTTGGGGTCCGTCAGCGCCCGCATGTGCGGGAACATGCCCTCCTCCATGCCGGTGAGGAAGACGGTGTCGAACTCCAAACCCTTGGCGGTGTGCAGCGTCATCAGCGTTACGACGCCGTTGCCGTGGTCCGGCACCTGATCCGAATCCGCCACCAGAGCGATCCGTTCGAGGAAGGCCGCCAGCGAATCGTCGGGCTCCGGCATGCCGGCGGCGAGTCCGGAATCGACGGCGTCGTCGAGATCGATCGTGTTGGCAGCGGCCACGAACTCCGCGGCCACCGACACCAGTTCGATGAGGTTCTCGATCCGGGTGATGTCTTGAGGGTCTGTTGACGCCTCCAGCTCCGGCAGGTAGCCCGATTCCTTGAGGATCGACGTGAGCACCTCGTCGGCGGGCTTGCCCTGGGCCACCATCGCGCGGTGCAGGTTCATGACGTCGACGAAGCCCTGAATCTGCTTCTGAGAGCGCGTGGCGAGGCCGGGGGCATCAGTCGACCGCTGCAGAGCGTCGAAGAAGGTGATCTTCTCCCCCGTCGCCAGCGTGGAGATGGCCGCCTCGGCGCGGTCACCGATGCCGCGCTTGGGAACGTTCAGGATGCGGCGCACGGAGACGTCGTCGGCAGGGTTGACGATGGCCCGAAGGTAGGCGATGGCGTCGCGGATTTCCCGGCGCTCGTAGAAGCGCACGCCGCCCACCACCTTGTACGGCATGCCTACGCGGATGAACACCTCTTCAAAGGCTCGCGATTGGGCGTTGGTGCGGTAGAAGACTGCCGTGTCACCGTACTGGCTCAGCCCCTCGTCCGAGAGCCGGTCGATCTCCGTGGCGACGAACTGGGCCTCGTCCTGCTCGGTGTCTGCCACCCAGCCGACGATGAGCTCGCCTTCGCCCAGCTCAGACCACAGGTGCTTTTCGCGGCGGCCCTGATTGCGGGAGATCACCGAGTTGGCGGCCGTCAGAACGTTCTGCGAGGAGCGGTAGTTCTGGTCGAGCACGATGGTGCGGGCACCGGGGAAGTCTGACTCGAAATCTAAGATGTTGCGGATCGTGGCGCCCCGGAACGCGTAGATGGACTGGTCCGAATCGCCCACCACCATGAGTTCGGCCGGTTCGGAGACCGGGGAGCCGTCGACGACCCCGCTGGTGCTCGCTTCCGCGCACAGTTCGCGGATGAGGGCGTACTGCGCGTGGTTAGTGTCCTGGTACTCGTCGACCAGCACGTGGCGGAACCGGCGGCGGTACTTCTCGCGGACGTCGGGGAAGGCCTGCAGGAGGTTCACCGTCGTCATGATGAGATCGTCGAAATCCAGAGCGTTGGCCGCAGCGAGGCGGGTCTGGTACTCGGCGTAGGCCTTGGCGTGCGCCTCCTTGTGGGGCCCAGCCGCGTCTCTGCCGGCGGACTCGTAGTCGATCAGCTCGTTCTTGTAGTTGCTGACGGCGTTCATGACGGCGCGCACCGGGTAGCGCTTGGGATCCAGCTCCAGATCGCGGCAGACGAGCGACATCAGCCGTTTGGCGTCCGCGTCGTCGTAGATCGAGAAGGTCTTGTTGATGCCGAACCGATCGATGTCTTGACGGAGGATGCGCACGCAGGCGCTGTGGAACGTCGAAACCCACATGAGCTTGGCCCGGTTGCCCACCAGTTCGACGACGCGCTCGCGCATCTCCGCGGCCGCCTTGTTGGTGAAGGTGATCGCCAGGATGGAGCCGGGATGCACGTCGCGTTGCGACACCAGATGCGCGATGCGGCGGGTCAGCACCCGCGTCTTGCCCGAGCCGGCGCCGGCCACCACGAGGACGGGCGCGCCGTGGTGGACGACGGCCTCGCGTTGCGGGGCGTTCAGCCCCTCGAGGAGCTCCTCCTCCGTGATCTTCTTCGCCTTCGCCTGCCGCTCGGGCCGCTCGGCCGCGACCGGGGCTGGGGCCTGCTCGTCGGGCTGAAAGACGGAGAACAGATCGGGGAAAAGGGAGTCACTCATGTCGAGGGCTTAGCCTACCTGCCGCTGGGTAAGCTGAGTTCATGCGTCAACACCTCGCCAAGGCCGGCCGGATCTTCAACCGGATCACGGCCACGGTGCTGCTGACGCAGATCGCGGCGATGCTGCTGCTGACGCTGTTCGAGTCGCTGCAGAAGAAGAAACGGCGCCTGCGCAAGTTCCCCATCACCAAGCCCATGCCCCTGCCCGTGCTCGATGACGAAGTCACCGTCTACACCTACGGCGAAAACGTCTTCGACGCGATGATCGAGGCGATCGACTCGGCCGAGCACCACATCTTCTTCGAGACCTACATCTGGAAGGGCGACGCCACCGGCCGCCGGTTCCGCGACGCGCTGTCCCGCGCTGCCGACCGCGGTGTGGAGGTCTACGTCGTGTGGGACGAATTCGCCAACCTCGTGGTGCCGCGCAAGTTCTTCCGGAACATCCCCGCCACCATCCACCGCCGCCCGCACCCCGCCTTCCCGATTCCGTGGTCGCCGCGCCATTGGGGCCGCGACCACCGCAAGATCCTCACCGTCGACGGACGCATCGGCTTCGTGGGCGGCTACAACATCGGCGAGCTGTACTCCACCGGCTGGCGCGACACTCACGCCCGCATCGTCGGCCCCGGGGTTGCGGAGTTGGAGAACGCATTCGTCGACTTCTGGAACCTGCACTCCAAGGACGACGAGCGGATCGAGTACAACCCTCCGCGGCCGTGGTTGGCCCAGTTACGGGTTCACCGCAACACCCCGCGGATTCAGGTGTACCCCATCCGCAACATGTACATCGAGGCGATCGATCGCGCCACCAAGCGCATCTGGCTCACCCACGCCTACCTGATCCCTGACGACGACCTCGTCGCAGCCCTGCGCGATGCTGTGCGCCGGGGCGTGGACGTGCGCATCATCGTTCCCGAGCGCTCTAACCACGTGGTTGCCGACTGGTTGTCACGGGGCTTCTACACAGACTTGCTGCGCTCCGGCATCCGACTGTTCCTCTACAAGAACGCCATGGTGCACTCGAAGACGGCGACCATGGACGGGCACTGGTCCACCATCGGCACCGCCAACTTGGATCGCCTTAGCCTGTGGGGCAACTACGAGGTCAATCTGGAGATCACCGACGAGACGGTCGCGGCCCACATGGAGGACGTCTTCCGCGTGGACGAGAGCAACTGCATCGAGCTCACCGAGGAGCGGTGGCGGGAGCGTTCCTGGGTGGCCAAGGGCACTGAAATGTTCTTGAGCCCGTGGCGCCCCCTCTTCTGAGGGCACCACGGGCTCGATGACGGGCTGCTGTGAAGGCGACCGACTAGACGAAAACCGCCACGATCGCGTTGAGCAACGTGAGGCCGGCGATGCCCCAGAACACGCCGTCGGACACGTTTTCCTTCTTCCGATTCAGCAGAACGAGAACAAAAACTGCGATGACGACGGCCAACTTGATGCCGATCTTCATGTGGTTAACGTTGCCATCGCCCATCTCGAGCGACACAACCAGAAGCAGGCCGGTGACCAGCATGGTCAAGACGCCGTGCCACATGGCGGGATTTACGCTCCGACTAGGGCCTTTGATCTGAACGAACGCGCCACCGAAGAGCGCTGCGAAGCCGACGAAATGCAGCAGAACGAGGATGTTATGAAGGATCTCCATGGGGCAAAACGGTAGCCCATCAGGGACATTCCTGAGACCAACCTCGTTCCGACTAGGGGAAACTCAGGGCGCGCCGTTGTTTACAACTGAACTATTCGTAGGGCATGCTGAAGATATGTGGACTCTTATCACGTGGATTGTTGTCGGCCTCCTCGGAGGCGCTATTGCTAAGGCCATCGTGCCCGGTAACCAGGGTGGCGGCTGGCTCGCCACCATGATTCTCGGCATCATCGGCTCCTTCGTCGGTGGCCTCATCGGCTCGCTCCTCTTCGAGGGCAAGCTCGATCTCACCGGCCCGTCGTTCTCCATCGGCGGCGTCATCACCTCGATCATCGGTGCGATCATCGTCATCGTGATCTGGGGCGCCATCAACAAGCGTCGCGCCTGATTCTCAGTCGCTAGCTAGCAGAACAAGGCGGTCCCGGCTTCGGCCGGGGCCGCCTTTTGCATGCGCCTCTGCGGTGGGTCGCCGATGGTTGCCGGCGCTGCGCGCCGTGGCAGGAGTGACCTCAGACCAGGTGACGGTCAGTGGCCCACTTGGTGAGTTGGTGCCGGTTCGACAGCTGCAGCTTTCGCAAGACGCTCGAGACGTGCGTCTCCACCGTCTTGATGGAGATGAAGAGCTCCTTGGCCACTTCCTTGTAGGAGTAGCCGCGTGCAATCAGCTTCAGCACCTCGCGCTCGCGGGCACTCAGACGGTCCAGTTCCTCGTCGATCGAAGAGACGTCGACGGCGCCGCTGAACGCGTCCAGTACGAAGCCGGCTAGGCGGGGCGAGAAGACCGCATCGCCAGCGGCCACGCGCTGCATGCCCTCGAGCAGTTCGTCGGAGCTGATCGACTTGGTGACGTAGCCTCGGGCGCCAGCGCGAATGACGCCGATGACGTCCTGGGCGGCGTCGGAGACCGACAAGGCCAAGAACTTCACGTCGGGCTTCGCCGCAAGCACCTGCTTGATCACCTCAGCACCACCGCCACCGGGGAGGTGCACGTCGAGGAGGACCACGTCGGGCTCGTTCTCGACGATGGCCTTGACGGCGGTGTCGACGGATTCACCCTCGCCCACCACCTGCACGTGCTGGCCGATCTCGTGGCGCACGCCGGCGCGGAACATGGCGTGATCGTCGACGATCACGACGCGCAGGTCACTCAGACTCTTGGCCTGTTCTTCGCTCATCCGTTGATCCTCAGCTTCACTTCGGTACCGTCACCCTCGCCGGAGCGGATCGTGGCTGTGCCTCCGTAGCGCTCCATCCGGGCCTTGATCGATTGTCGCACGCCCATTCTCCCCTCAGCCACGTTGTCGGGGTCAAAGCCCTTGCCACGGTCACGAATGAAGACCTCAGTCTGATCTCCGTCGACCTCTGCGTACACGTCGACGCGGGGCGCGCCGGAATGCTTGGCTGCGTTGGTGACCGCTTCGCGGGTGGCTTGGATCAGTGCCTCCACCTTGTCGTCGACGCTGAGATCACCCACCACAACCAACTCGACGTCCACCGGGAACTTTGCCTCGACGTCGGCCACGATCTCCGTCAGCGCCGACTTCAGCGACGCGGCTCGCACCTGATCCCCGTACAGCCACGTGCGCAGTTCGCGCTCCTGGCGCCGGGCGAGTTGGGCCACCGTCGCAGGATCGTCGGATTGGCGCTGGATCAGGGCGAGAGTTTGGAGCACGGAATCATGCAGATGGGCAGCCATATCTGCGCGGGCCTCGGCGCGCACCTTCTCCGCCTCGGCGCGGCGCACGCGCCCCCGCTGCCGGTACAACCACGGCGCCGTGACGACGAGCAGGCCGGCCAGCAGCAGCGCGGACGCACCCATGACGCCGGGCAGTTGGGCGAGGCCCACTTGCTGGGCGAGGAACCAGGACGTGCCGACGCCGACCAGGACGATGCCACCGACGAGGCGCGCGACGCTCATCGCGCCGCCGCCGCGCGTGAACCGCGACCACCAATTCTGCTTGCCGCGCTCCGGCGAATCGACGCGCTCATCCACCTGCAACCACACCACGACGACGCCGGCTCCACCGAGGACGACCGGCCAGAAGAGGTGGTCTGGAACGACTCCCCCGTAGACAAAGAGCCACAAGAGGCCGAGGATCAGCATGCCGCCGGCGATCAGGAGACCGTGATCCGAGCCCGACGGCGCAGCTTGCGCGGGGCGCATCCCGGCCCGGGAGGCGGCTTCGAGGCCGGTTGACTCGTCTCGCTGAGCTCCGGGGAGCAGTACCCACAAGATGGCGTAGGCCACGGCCCCGGCCCCCGACAGCAGCGCCAAGAGGACGAACGCCGTCCGCACGACGGCGACCCGCAGCCCCAAGTGCTCCGCCAGCCCCGACGCGACGCCGGCGATGACCTTGCCCTGCGGCTGACGCCGCAGCGGGGGTCGCGCGACGGGCACACGCGGGGCGGGCAGATTAGTCATGTGTCCAATGTCCCACGGGCATCACTGAAGGGCC
>DYZF01000230.1 GCA_020741375.1 Tessaracoccus flavescens | reverse complement strand
CACGCGCTTATCGCGCGCGTGAACGCCCCAACGCCCGACCCACCGCGAAGGCCCCATCCCCGCCCCACTCTTCGTCGTTTGGGCGGCAGTCCGCTGTCCCCATCCCCGCCCCACTTTCGAACTGCTGGCGTCAGTCTCCGCGCCGAGAGTTGCTACGCCCGCCCCGTCTGGACGGGCCCTCATCCTCGGCGCTCCGGCTCCTGGATCCGGCAGGGGTTGGCGTGGTTGGGGCAAGCGGATCAGCCCCGAGCGACCGCCGCGCCCGACGACTGGAATACTGGCCGCATGGCGATCTTCGACGTTCCTCTGGCAGACCTTCGGAAGCGCACCTCCATCAAGTGGCGCCGGTTCGAACCGGACGTGATCCCCATGTTCGTCGCCGAGATGGACGCCCACATGGCAGCCCCCATCCGCGAGCGACTCGAGCGCGCCATCCGCGACGGCGACACCGGCTACCCGCAAGACCCCTGCTACCAGGAGTCCTACGCCGCCTTCGCAGCCGACACCTGGGGCTGGACGTTCAACCCCGACGACGCGAAGCTCGCGACCGACGTCGTCACCGGTATGCGCGACGCCCTCGTCGCCGTCAGCGAGCCGGGCGACGGCGTCGTCATCAACTCCCCGATCTACCCGCCGTTCCGCGCCGTCACCACAACAACCGGGCGACGCCTCATCGACGTCCCCCTCCGCGACGGACGCCTCGACCTCGACGGCCTCGAGGCCACCTTCGCGGAGCAGTCCCCGACGGCGTACCTCCTCTGCTCCCCGCACAACCCCAGCGGCGCCATCCACACGCGCGAGGAACTGCTCCGCGTCGGCCAGCTCGCTGAGCGCTACGGCGTGACGGTCATCGCCGATGAGATCCACGCCCCCATCGCCGGCGCCGACCACATCCCCTACTTCGACGCCGCGGGCTCCGACAACGCCGTGATCGTCACGTCCGCGTCGAAATCGTGGAACTTGGCCTCCCTCAAGTCGGCCCTCGTGATCGGCGACCGCGACATCCTCGCCAAGCTGGATCCGATGATCTCCGACGGCGCCAGCCACTTCGGCGTCATCGCCCACTGCGCGGCCCTCGACGACGCCCGAGCCTGGCTACTGTCCGCTGCCGTCGAGATCGACGCCAACAAGCGCTTCTTCGCCGAGCAGCTCTCCGAACATCTGCCGCAGCTCACCTACGAGCCGACGCCGGGCACCTACCTCGCGTGGCTCGACTGCTCGCCGCTGGGCCTCGAACACCCCGGCCGCCACTTCCACGAGAAGGCGCGTGTGCGGTTCAACTTCGGCCCCGAGTTCGCTCCCGACGCCACGCAGTTCGTCCGCGTCAACCTCGCCACCTCGCGGGAGATCATCGCCGAGGCGGTTCGTCGGATGGCAACGTCGCTCGCGGATTGAGCTTGGCGGCTAGGGTCGGACACCACGGGGAACACGAGCCGCGGCGCCTGAACTGCTGTGGCTCGTATTCTTCACGTTAGCTGTGACTGCTGAAGTGGAACCCGCTTCCACTTGAGCTGAAACGACTTCTTGGAGGACGAATGACCGAGCCGATGGCCGCCTGGCGCACCACCTACACGCCCGGCACGTGGTTGGCGCTCAGCGGATCCCGCACGCTCGTCGTGATGCCGGCCGTCCCGGAGCATCTGGCGCGCGAGGTGGAGAACCTGTGGCGCAGCCTCCTCGACGCGGACTCCGTCGACGCCCTTCTGGCACTCGTCGCCGAGGCCGGGCTGGAGAACCTGCCGCATCTGGGCGCGTTCTTCTGGAGCGACGACCAACTCCACGGCTTGGCCCGCGGTGACGTGCACGTCGTTGACGCCGACACCGGCGAGACCGCCATCGACGGCCGCGGTTCCATCACCTGGCGCGAGCGCGAGCTGGGTAGCCAGCGCCGCCTGCTGGTGGAGCTCGACGGCCGCCCGCACGATCCAACCCCGCGCCTCCCGCTCGTCGTGGGCGCAGCCAGCGTCTCGTCGCTCTATCTCTCCACCGCCGACGAGGATGTGGTGCGCTTCCCGGTTGCCCCCGCTGTTGTGAGCGAGCCAGTTGAGGATGTCGACGGTGAAGAGCCGTGGCAGGAGCCTGCTGGCGATGAGTCCGAATCGGAGCTGTGGCAGGAGCCCTCGGACACCAACGATTTCGGCGCCGACGCCGAGCCGTCGCCCGAAGTCGACCACGAGCCCGAGCCCCAAGCGACCGCCGACCAGCCGCCCCGCGAACCCGAGTACGTCTCGCCCATCCCGCCCCCGGCGCCGCCGGTGACCGACGCCGTCGGGCAGCCCGACGACGCGGACGACGTCGGCACGCTGCTGGCCGCCGACATCGCCGCCAGCCACAAGCCGTCGGCCCCCGAGCCGCGCGATCCGCAAGTGCTGGCCGTGCCGTGCGTCAACGGCCACGCCAATCCGCCCGGCTCCCGCACCTGCCGACTCTGTCAGGGCCCCGTCGAGCCGATGGCCGCCCAGCCGATCCGTCGCCCAATCCTCGCCGGCGTGCACTCCAACTTCGGCGACTTCGTCAACATCGACGGCGCCGTCGTGATCGGCCGCAGCCCCGACGCGAACCGCGGCCCCAGCGGCGCCGTCGCCATGCGTGTGCCGAGCCCCAGCAACGACATCTCCCGTAGTCACCTGCTGGTCACTGTCCGCGACTGGAACGTCCACGTGACCGACCTGCTCTCCACCAACGGCACGCTCGTCCTGCCCGTGGGGGAGCCCCCGTTCACGCTGGCCGACGGCGCATCCGTGCAGGTTGAGTTGGGCACCGTGCTCGACCTCGGCGACGGCGTCTCCGTGCGCATCGAGCCGCCGCGCGGCTAAGGCACCGCATGACGGGGATCGTCGCGGAGGAGAGGCAGGCGGCCCGGCCACTTCGGCTGGCCAGCCGCTTCCTGCGACGCGCGTGGCGCGTTCTAGTGGTGGTGGCCTTAGCGATCGCGCTCGCCGTCGCCGCCTATCTCAGCCCCGGTCTGGTTCAGGCCGACGTGCGCCTCGACGAGGGCATGATCTACGTCGGCAAACGCAACCAAGGTCTGGTGGGCGCGATCAACGCCCAGATCGACGAACTCACGCAGGTCACCCCCGTCGGCGGATCCGCGTTCGTCGTCCTCCAGCACGAGGAATTGCTGCTGGTGCACGGCGTCGAATCGGCCACGCTCACCCGCATCGAGCCCGGCCGCAACACCGTCAGCGCCCCGACGGCGCTCGGCTCGCCCAACGCCCGAGTCCAGCTGGTCGGCGACCAACTGCTCGTCCTGCACCCCCTCTCCGGACGCGCGTGGTTCGGCGACGCCAATACTGTCCTCGGCTACGACTTCCAGAAGGAGAAGGCGCACCTGGAGATCGGGGAGGACGCCGTCGCCACGCTCACCACGGCCGGCGACATCGTCGCCGTCGATCCGGGGCGCTCCGAACTCGTCCGGCTCGTCGACGGCGTCCGCACCGCCACGCCCCTGCCGTTCTCGTTGGATCCGCAGCGCGTCAGCCTCGACATTTCGGCGGTCGGCAACAAGGCCGTGGTGCTGGACAAGGTGTCCGGCAGAATCTGGGTGGAGGGCATGGACAAGGCCTTCGGCGTCTCCGGCGCCTCCGGCGCCGCCCTCATGGACCCAGCCGACAACGCGCTGCGCGGCGACCTCGGCGCCCACGCCATCTACGCCACCAAGGCGGGCCTGATCGCGGTGACCAACGACGGGCCGAAGTCGCTGACCGGACAGGTGGACGAAGCCCCCGTCATCCGCCCCATCCAGGTGGCGGGCTGCGTCTACGGCGGATTCGGCACCCAATTCGTCAAGCGTTGCGCCGGCGAGGAGACCGAGCGCCGTGACATCCCGCAACTGCCGTCGGGCACCGTCGATCTGGCGTTCAGCGTCAACCGCACCACCGTCGCCCTCAACGATCGCGTCACCGGCCGCTCGTGGCTGGTGAACAAGGACATGCAGGTGGTGGACAACTGGGAACGGGTTCTGCCCCAAGCCGATGACACCGTCAGCGAGCTGAGCGAACGCGACACTCTGGCGCTGCCCGAGCGGAGCGCCGACAACCGCCCACCCGTCGCTCGCCCCGACACCCTCCGCGCCCGCGCCGGTCGCTCCAGCGTGCTGCCCATCCTCGACAACGACACCGACCCCGACGGCGACGTCCTCACCATCACCGCCCCCACCGAGATCGACGGCGCCTCGCTCCAACTGATCCAGGGCGGCTCCGCGCTGCAGAT
>DYZF01000229.1 GCA_020741375.1 Tessaracoccus flavescens | reverse complement strand
AACCCTGAACCCGCTGATTAAGAGTCAGCTGCTCTGCCAGTTGAGCTAGTGGTGCGCGCGAGGAGTAACTCTAAACCCTCCCCGGCCCCAAGTTCAAATCGGGGATCAGTGCATGCCGAAACCGGCGCGATCGAGCGCCTCGGCGACCTCGTCCTGGCTCTGTGGACGAACCAAACGGTCCACCTCGACGCCGTCGCGAAGCAGGACCAGCGTGGGCCACAGCTTCACTTGGAACGAGCGACCCAAGGGCAGGCCCTTGCCGTCCGCCACCTTGATCCGCTCCACGTCGCGGCCCGCGAGGGCGCCGTCGAGATCTGGCTTGGCCGCCTTGCAGTAGCCGCACCAGTTCTGTCCGAACTCCAAGGCGACGTTGCCCGTCGTCTCGTCGATCTCTTCGCGCGTCGGCTGTTCTTCGTTGTATCCCAATGCCATGTGACGAGCCTAGTTGCGGGCGGAATCGTTCGCGGGGGGATCGGAGAACAGCAGCCACACGTAGCCGTAGGGCGGCAGTTCGATCCGGTAGTCCTCGGTGATCACTTCGGGGGCTTCGCCGATGCTTCCGGAGAGCACTGCCGGCACGCGACCCTCGAACCCCGCCATCTTCACCTCGGCCAACTGCGGCCAGGCGGTGAGGTTGTTGAGACAGAACACGTGGGTGCTGCCCTGATTGCGGGAGAAGGCGAGGATGGAGTCGTCGCAGTCGATCTGCTGGAAATCGCCCAACCCGAAAACCTCGTGCTTGCGGCGCTGCGCCAGGATCTCGCGCAGCCAGTTGAGCAGCGAGTCCGGGTTGGCCTGCTGATCCGCCACGTTGACATCCTGCGCGCCGAATGGCGGCACGCACGGGATCGGCTTGGGGAACAGGTAGCTGTTCGCCTCGGAGAAGCCGGCCCCGGGGAGCTCGCTGGTCCACTGCATCGGGGTGCGGACGCCGTCGCGGTCTGGCAGCCAGATGTTGTCACCCATGCCGATCTCGTCGCCGTAGTAGAGAACGGGCGAGCCGGGCAGGGCGAGCAGCATGGCGTGCATGAGGCGGATCTGGCGCTCGTCGTTGTCCAACAGGGGTGCCAATCGACGGCGAATGCCGAGGTTGAGGCGCATCTTGGGCACTGGCGCGTACTCGTTCCAGAGGTACTGGCGCTCCTCTTCCGTCACCATCTCGAGGGTCAGCTCGTCGTGGTTGCGCAGGAAGGTTGCCCACTGGCAGTTCTCGGGCAGTTCGGGGGTATCGGCGAGGATCTCGCGGATGGCCTTGCTGGAGCCCTGCTTCAGCGCCATGAACATGCGCGGCATGACGGGGAAGTGGAAGGCCATGTGGAACTCGTCGCCGTCGCCGAAGTACTCCACCACTTCGTTGGGCCACTGGTTGGCCTCCGCCAACAGCATCCTGCCGGGGTATTCCTCATCCACCATGGCGCGAATCCGCTTGAGGATGTCGTGGGTGCCGGGGAGGTTCTCGCAGTTGGTGCCCTCGTCCTCGATCAGGTAGGGGACGGCATCGAGCCGGAAGCCGTCGACGCCAAGATCCAGCCAGAAGCGCAGCGCGTCGAGGATCTCCTCGACCACCTTGGGGTTTTCGTAGTTCAGATCAGGCTGGTGGCTGTAGAAGCGGTGCCAGTAGAACTGCTTGCGCACCGGGTCGAACGTCCAGTTCGACTCCTCGGTGTCGATGAAGATGATGCGGGCGTCCGGGTAGCCGGTGTCGTCGTCGCGCCACACGTAGTAATCGCCGTATTCACCGTCGGGATCCTCGCGCGAGGCAATGAACCAAGGGTGGTCGGCGGAGGTGTGGTTGACGACGAAGTCGCTGATCACACGGATGCCGCGGGCGTGTGCCTCGTCGAGCAGCGTCTTCATGCCCTGATGCGTGCCCAGCTGCACCTGGATGCCGGTGAACAGTTCGACGTCGTAGCCGCCGTCGCGTTCGGGGGAGGGGAAGAACGGAGGGATCCAGATGCAGTCGACGCCCAGCCAAGCCAGGTAATCGAGACGGCTGATCAGCCCGTTGAGGTCGCCGGTGCCGGTGCCGGTGGAATCCCGGAAGGATCGCACCCACACTTCGTAGAAGACGGCTTTCTTGTACCAGAGCGGATCGTCGTTCAGGCCGCGACCGGGGGCGGGCAGGGTTGCCTGAATCGTCGGCGACGCCGGGCTGAGCGGCGCATGCACCGGGCTCGCCGACGGCGCGCTGGCAGGCTGCGGGATGACGCCAGGTTCAGGTTCGGTGCTCGCCGGGTGGGTCGCATCAGTCATCGTGAATGTGTCCCTTCGTTCCAGCGGTGCACCTCCCGCCTCGGCGTCAACCGTAGCCGCACGGGCAATCACCCGGGGCAGATTGTGGAGACACTGCCCACACCCATGATCCAGGCCATGGCGCGGCCACGGAGAGCGCCCCAGGCAGGAATCGAACCTGCGCACGACAGATTAGAAGGCTGTTGCTCTATCCCCTGAGCTACTGGGGCCGGCGCGTGTCGATTGTAACCACTTCTCGCCGCGACGGCGCTGCGGCGGGTGGCCGCTTGTCAGGGGTCGGCGTTAGATTGACCCCCATGACCGACAACTTGGTGTGGATCGACTGCGAGATGACTGGCCTCAATCTGGAGTCCGACGCCCTCGTTGAGCTGGCCGTCCTGGTGACCGACGGCGAACTCAACGTCTTGGGCGAGGGGGTCGACATCCTCATCAAGCCGTCCGATGAGCAGCTCGCCCAGATGGGCGATTTCGTGCGCGATATGCACACCAAGTCCGGGCTGCTCGAGCAGTTGGCCTCCGGAACCACCCTCGCCGACGCGGAGGCGCGGGCCCTCGAATACATCCGCGAGCACGTCCCGGTTGCGCGGAAGGCCCCGCTAGCCGGCAACACCATCGGGACGGATCGCATGTTCCTCGCGCGCGACATGGTGGAGCTGGAGCAGTGGGTGCACTACCGCAACGTCGACGTGTCCTCGATCAAGGAGCTGGCGAAGCGCTGGTTCCCGCGGGTGCATTTCCAAGCGCCGGCCAAGACCGGTAATCACCGCGCGCTCGCCGACATTCAGGAATCCATCGAGGAGCTCCGCTACTACCGCGAGGCCCTGTTCGTCCCGCAACCCGGCCCGAGCACGTCGGAACTGCGCGAGATTGCAGCCAAGCATCGCGGAGCCCTGACGGGGGCGACGGGGGAGCCGTCGTCGACCATCGTGCCCGGACCCAAGCCGATTTCACAGGCCGAATAGGTTTGCGCTATCGTTGCTCAGTCGCCAGCGCTGCTGGCCGACAATGGTGGGTATAGCTCAGCTGGTAGAGCACCTGGTTGTGGTCCAGGATGTCGCGGGTTCAAGTCCCGTTACTCACCCCGAAGAAAAGCCCCGGCCTCAGGTCGGGGCTTTTTCGTGTCAGGGGAGCGACCAGTTGGCCAGCTCCACCCAATCGAAGGTGCCCAGCTCGGGGCGGACGGTCACCGAGACCAAATGCACCTGGTTCACCCGGATCTGCCCCAGCGCGGGCGCGTCGGACAGGCGGCCCTTCACCTCTGCGGAATCGACGGCGCCCGTCGCGTACGCGAGCGACACGTGAGGCGCGTAAGGACGAACGGGGAAGTCAGCTTCATCAGCACCCGCGCCCTCGACGGCAGCCCCGCGGCGCACGGCGTCCACCAGCGCCTCCCACTCCGGCGTCGGGGTGGCCACGCACTCCACCGCGAGCTCGTGCACCACCGGCGCAGCCACATCGATCTCGAACGACGACATTCCCTCAAGCTCCGCGGTGAGCGCGTCGGACAGGCGCGTCAGTGCCGCGTTGCCCAGATCATCGAACTGCGGCAAGCGGCTCACTGTGAAGTGCAGCCATGGCGCGGGCATCAGCGGGAGGTTGTCGATCCCGGCGATCCGCGATTGCAGTTCCACCAGCCCATCGGCCGTCTCCTCATCGGGCAGGAAGTACACGTGAAGGGATCCGTCGTTGTGCCGCCACGGCGTCATCGACTCGAAAAAGCTCCGCATGGCTCCGAATCGTAGCCGCACTGATGTGGGAGGCAGCCGGTACGCTGGCCCCATCATGACCACTGTTGACGCTGTCGCCAACCGCGAACGCTGGCTGGACGGGCTCGAGCCCGCGCCCGTGCCACGTCGCTGGTGGCAGCGTCTCCTGCGCAGCCCGCTGTTCTGGATGACGGTGGTGCTGCTGCCGCTGTACGCCTTCTTCCTCTACGACCAGTACTGGATGCTGCACCCCTCCGAGACGTTCCCCGACGGCTCCATGTCGCTGGGCATCAGCAACGAGGCCTTCAAGAAGGCCGGCTACTGGGCGATGTGGACGGCGCTGGCCTACAGCGTCCTGTTCATCTGGCTCGACCGCTTCCGCGCGTCGCAGCCCCTGGTGTGGCTCCTGACCTTCCTCTGGGGAGCGTGTGCGTCCACGTGGATGTCGATCTACGTCAACTCGTGGACGGCGCAGATGATGTCGACGACGGAGGCCGACGCGTTCGCAGGCTCCCGTTCTGCGGTCTTCTCCGCGCCGTTCATCGAAGAACTCACGAAGGCCAGCATCCTGATCCTGCTGGTCATCCTGTGGCGCAACAAGATCGTTTCCCGGCTGTCCATCGTTGCGCTCGCCGGGCTGTCCGCCGTCGGCTTCGCCTTCGTCGAGAACATCATCTACTACGGCCGCGTCTGGATGCAGGCCACGCACGACATCACCATCGCCAACCCCGACGAGACCATGATGGAGCTGGTCCTCCTGCGCGGCGTCTACACCTCGTTCGGCCACCCACTCTTCATGCTGATGACCGCAGGCGGCTTGGCCATCGGCCTTGGCGCGCGCAGCAAGATCGTCCGCGTGCTGGCCCCCTTCGGCGGTTTCCTCCTGGCCTGCGCGGGCCACATGCTGTTCAACGGCCTGGCCTCCACCAACCCGACGGAGAACCTGCGCCGTCCCTTCTTCCTCGCGCTCGCCTTCGTCGCGGTGGTCATCATTTCGCTGATCGCCAGCGTCATCGGCAACGGTCAGATCATCCGCGCCCGCCTGGGCGATTTCGAGCGCGAAGGATGGCTCAGCAAGCGCGAGGTGGAGCTCTTCGGCAAGCCGTGGCAGCGCGTGAAGCTGATCTGGTTCTCCATCTTCCGCGGCCCCAAAACGTGGTGGCGCACCACCAAGCTCATCCGCCGCGTCACCGAACTGGCCTACCTGCGCCACTCGATGACCCGCGGCACCGTCGGAGCGGCCGGCTACAGCCGCGCCCGCGATCTGTTGCACGAGATCGACGGCCTCCGCCGCGTCGCGCTCACCGACACCAAGGGGCTGCGCCTGATCGAGCGCAAGCCCAAGGCCCCCAAGGCCGCCCTTCCCGACGGCGCCACCCCCGGCCCGTTGACCGCACCCTATCCGCCGCCGCAGAGCCCGGGCCCTGCCGGCGTCGGTGGAAACTGGCCAGGGCGATGAACGGCGCACAGAAACTCACTGAGGCCTTCGAACAACTCAAATCCGCCCTCCCGCTCGCTCAATACCCGCTGCCCCTCGACGGCGTGGACACGCTCCGCGGCTTGGCCACGTCGCTCACCCAGCAGGTACGCGACTACCTGCTGCCGCGCGCCAGCAAACTTGACGCGCCGCTGTTGGCCGTGGTCGGCGGGTCCACCGGCGCCGGCAAGTCCACCCTGGTCAACTCCCTACTGCGCGCGCACGTCACGCGCCCCGGCGTCTTGCGGCCCACCACTAAGTCGCCGGTTCTGATTTGCCATCCCGAGGATGAGGAGTGGTTCCGCTCCGAGCGGATCCTGCCGGATCTGGTGCGCACCGACGCGCAGCTGCACGATTCCCGCGCCCTTCAGATCGTCCCGTTCGAGGATCTCCCACCCGGCCTCGCCCTGCTGGATGCCCCAGACATCGATTCGATCGACGACGACAACCGCACGCTCGCCCGCCAGTTGCTGCTGGCCGCGGATCTGTGGCTCTTCGTCACCTCCGCCGCCCGCTATGCCGACGCCGTCCCGTGGGATTACCTGCGGCAGGCCGCCGAGCGCAACACCGTCGTCAGCGT
>DYZF01000228.1 GCA_020741375.1 Tessaracoccus flavescens | reverse complement strand
CGCCACGTCTGCATCAGCTTCTCGGAGCTCAGCCCCAGCGAACGGGCCACCTGGCGCAGGGCGGATTCGTCATCGGGCACGAGGTGCGTGCGACGGAGCCGGCGCAGCTGCACGCGGTGCTCCAGCGTGCGCTGGAAGCGGTAGGCCTCGTCCATCTCGGCGCCGTCGGCCCGCCCGATGTAGCCGTTCTCGACGAGGGCATGGAGGGCGCCGAACGTGCCGCGGTGGCGGAGCCGCTCGTCGGCCCGACCGTGGACGAGTTGCAGCAGCTGGACGGAGAATTCGGTGTCGCGGAGGCCGCCTTGGCTGAGCTTGATCTCGTAATCCACCTGTTTGGGCGGGATGAGCGAGATGACGCGGTCGCGCATGGCGCGGGCTTCGGCGACGAAATCCGGCCGCTCCCCCGCGCTCCAGACGTGAGGCGCAATGAGGTCGACGAACTCGTGGCCGAGGTCGCGGTCGCCGGCCGCGGGGCGCGCCTTGAGCATGGCCTGGAACTCCCAGTTCTTGGCCCACTTCTCGTAGTAGGTGCGGTAGCTCGCCAGCGTGCGCACCAGCGGCCCGGCCTTCCCCTCGGGCCGAAGCGCCGCGTCGACCTGCCAGATCGTTCCCTCGGACGTGTGCGCCGAGCAGATCCTCGCTTGAGCGGCAGCCACGCGGGTGGCGATCGACATGGCCTCGTCGGTGGCGACGCCGTCGGCTGGTTCGGCGACGTAGATGACGTCCACGTCGGAGATGTAGTTCAGCTCGCCGGCGCCGGTCTTGCCGAGGGCGAGGACGGCGATGCGCGCCTTGTCGGAGCCGGGCACCTCGTCACGGGCATAGGCGAGCGACTGCTCGAGCACGGCGTCGGCGACGTAGCTGAGTTCGGCCGCGATGTCGTCGACGATGAGCGTGGAGTCCTCGGCGCTGAGGTCGCGGCCGGCGATCTCGATGAGGGCGACGCGATTGGCGACGCGGAGCTTATCCTCCTCGCCGTGCACCACTCTTCCCGGCTCCACCTCGGTGGCCTCGCGGAAGAACTCCAGCCAGCCGTCCGCGCCGCGAGCGCCGGCCTCGTTGCGGAGAACGTCGGCCTTCTCGGGGTGCCGGATCAGGGTCTGGGCCAGCACAGACGAGCCGCCAAGAACGCGGATGAGGCGGTCGAGCCAGGCCGCGTCGGCGAGGATGTTGTCCACCAGAGCCGGGGCGGCGGCGGCCATCCGGTCAAGTGAATCGAGGGCTTGGTCTGGGTCTGCGGCCACGTCGAAGGCGGTCAGCTCGACGGTGGGTTCAGCCCCGGCGCGGGCAGTCCAGCGTTCCCAGACCTTGACGGCGCTGGTGGCGGAATCGAATCCGCGGCGTGCGAACTCGCCGGTCAGTGACTGGACTCTGCTCACCGCCCCAGCCTACTGTCCAGAGTCCGGGAGGAATGAGCAATTAGATCGGCTCACTGATCCGACACGCCGAGAATGCAGCCTCTTACGGGCAATGAACCCATCTAATTGCTCATTCCCCCTCAGCTCGGGCCATCGCGGCGGGGCCGGGTACGGTGGGTGATCATGTTCAAGCCCTCACCGAAGGTGGTCGCGGCGCTGCGCGAGCACCTCGACGACGACGCCGCGGTCGACGCCGTGCTCGCCACCCGCAAGCCAGATCTGACCCGGCTGCTGATGCGCGCAGCCGCCGGTGAGGCGCCGCTGGGCCGCGAGCTGCTGGCGGCGGTCGCCCGCGCCGGATGCGCGCTGCTGGGCGAGCGCCATCCAGGCGCGAGCATCGAGGTGCGGGTGCCGCCGTTCGCGGCGGTGCAGATCGGCTTCGATTCTGGCCCGAAGCACACCCGTGGCACCCCGCCCAACGTGGTGGAGATGAGCCCTGAAACCTTCGCCGCGCTTGCCGGTGGTCGCACGTCGTGGGTCGACGCGGACGTTCGGGCCAGCGGTGTGCACGCCGACGAGGCTGCGCGCGCCTTCCCGCTCCTCTAGCGGTGGGCGTTCCAAAGCTGGTTGAGTAGGGATCCGACGGATCGCGTATCGAACCTCGTTGGCTTTCCGTGGGCTCGTCCGAGTGTTCGTGTGGCCCGGGAGAAGGGGGTCGACGCCGTCCCTGGTGCAGGTCTGGTGGGTGTGTCCGGTCGCGCTCGGTTAGAGGCCTGCCGGTGGCTTCTGGCGCCGTCGACCCCCTTCTCCCGGGCCACACTCACCGTCGCTGTGAGCATCGGGTGGTATGGGCACAGGTCCATGAGGAGGCGAGCGAGGTTTCGATACGCCCGGCCGCAATGCCGCGCCGACTACTCAACCAACCATCGTGAACGAGTTTCGATACGCCCGGCCGCAATGCCGCGCCGACTACTCAACCAGCAGATCGAGCGACCTACCCAACCAGCGGGTCGCGCGACCTACATCGTGCGGATGTGGCGGTCCAACTCCCACGGGGTGACTTGGCGACGGTACTGCGAGAACTCCTCGCGCTTGTTGCGCAGGAAGTACTCGTAGACGTGCTCGCCCAGCGTCTCGGCGACGAGCTCGCTCTCTTCCATCAAGCCCAAGGCCTGATCCAGGTTGCGCGGCAGTTCCTTGACGCCGATCGTGGAGCGTTCGCGGTCTGTGAGACGCCATACCTCGTCCTCGGTCTCCTCCGGCAGCGGGTACTCCTCCTCGATGCCCTTCAGGCCGGCGTTCAGCATCAGCGCGTACGCCAGATACGGGTTCACTCCGGAATCGACGGCGCGGTATTCGATGCGCGCCGACGACGTCTTGCCCGGCGTGAACTGCGGCACGCGGATCAGCGCGGAGCGGTTCGCCCTGCCCCAGCAGGCGTACGACGGTGCCTCTCCCCCGCCAACGAGGCGCTTGTAGGAGTTGACCCACTGGTTCGTCACGGCCGTGATCTCCGGGGCGTGGCGCAGCAAGCCGGCGATGAACTGCTTGGCCGTCTTCGACAGGTTGTACTCGTCGCTGGCGTCGTAGAACGCGTTGGTGTCGCCTTCGAACAGCGACATGTGCGTGTGCATGCCGGAGCCGGCGTACTCCGAGAAGGGCTTCGGCATGAACGTCGCGTGGATGCCCTGCGACACCGCCACCTCGCGGATGACGACGCGGAACGTCATGACGTTGTCTGCCATGGTCAGCGCGTCGGCGTAGCGCAGGTCGATCTCGTGCTGGCCGGGCGCGGCCTCGTGGTGGCTGAACTCCACCGAGATGCCCATCTGCTCCAGCATCGTGATGGCGTCGCGGCGGAAATCGGTGCCGTCGCCCAGCGTCGTGTGGTCGAAGTAGCCGCCGTCGTCCAGAGGCGTGGGCGGATTGATGCTGCGGAGCAGGAAGAACTCGATCTCCGGGTGGATGTAGAAGCTGAATCCGCGGTCGCTGGCCTTGTCCAGGGCGCGCTGCAGCACGAACCGCGGATCGGCGAAGCTGGGCGAGCCGTCGGGCAACTTGATGTCGCAGAACATGCGGGCCGTCGAGCGCCCCGATTCGCGCCACGGCAGCACCTGATACGTCGACGGATCCGGGTGCGCCACCATGTCGGATTCGTAGAGGCGCGCGAACCCCTCGATCGCGGAACCGTCGAAGCCGACGCCCTCCGCGATGGCCCCTTCAACCTCCGTCGGTGCGATCGCCACCGACTTCAGCGACCCCAACACGTCGGTGAACCAAAGTCTGACGAACCGGATCCCGCGCTCTTCCATTGAGCGCAGGACAAACTCAGTCTGCCTATCCATGGCGCCTAGTTTGCCGCGCGATTGTTTCAGTTACGTGACAGAGCGCCGCCGCGGCTGATTGGCTCAGCCCGGCCCCCACCTAGACTGGGGCCATGGCACAGCCCGGCTGGTACGCAGACCCGACGGCGCCGCAGGGGCGGCGCTATTGGGACGGTACGCGCTGGGCGGATCCGCCCGCGCCCGGCGCCGGCCAGCCCAAGAAGGGCCCCAGCCGGTGGCTCTGGCTGGTCCTGTCGCTCGTGATCATCGGCAGCATCGTCGGCGCCATGGTGCTGTTCCCCCGTCTGCCGACGATGTTCGCGGCCACGCCGGAGGACACCCGCACCGCGCGTCCCACCGGCACCCAGTGGAACGAACTCGAGCCCAGCGACACGCCTACGCCCACCGCCGTCGAAACCGGCTTCGGCCAGCCCATCGACTGCCCCTACTCTGGCGACGAGATGC
>DYZF01000227.1 GCA_020741375.1 Tessaracoccus flavescens | reverse complement strand
AGCAGCGCCAGCAGCGGCGCCACCTTCAGCAGGCCGCCGAGGCCGTCGAGTGACGACGTGCCGCCCCGTCGTTCGATCAGGCCGGTGACGAGGAACAGCGTGGCTTGGATGGTGATGTGGTGCGCCGTGTAGAAGATGGTGGCGGCCAAACCGGCGTCGGAGTTGAGCGCGATGCCGAAGATCATGTAGCCGATGTGGCTGATCAGCGTGAACGACAGCATTCGCTTGATCTCCACCTGCGCCAACGCGCCGAGGATGCCGATCACCATCGTGAGCAGCGCCGCGATCATCAAGATCGTGTGGAGGCGGGTGCCGGGGAACAGCAGCGTCTCGGTGCGGATGATCGCGTAGACGCCCACCTTGGTGAGCAAGCCCGCGAACACTGCGGTGACGGGGGCGGGCGCCGTCGGATAGGAGTCCGGCAGCCAGCTGGACAGCGGGAACACCGCCGCCTTGATGCTGAACGTGACCACCAGCAGCACCTCAAGCAGCAGCTGGATCGGCTCCGAGAGCTCCCGCAACCGGACCGACAGATGCGCCATGTTGACGGTGCCGGTGGCGGAGTAGATGGCCGAAATCGACACCAGGAACAGCGACGAGCTCAGCAGCGACACGATGACGTAGGTCGTGCCGGCGCGCACGCGGTCTGACGTGCCGCCGAGCGTCAGGAGGACGTAGGAGGCGAACAGCAGGATCTCGAACCCGACGAACAGGTTGAAGAGATCGCCGGCGAGGAACGCGTTGGACACACCCGCCATCAACAGCAGGAACGTGGGGTGGAAGATCGACACCGGGGTCTCGCGCCGCACCTCATCGCGGTCTTGTCCGGTGGCGAAGATCAAGACTGCGAGGGCGACGACCCCGGCCACCAGCAGCATCAGAGAGCTGAGCCGGTCTGCGACCAGCGCGATGCCGAGCGGCTCTTCCCAGCCGCCGAGCCAGAGCGCGATCGGCCCCGTCTGGTGCACGTTGACCATGAAGAACCCGGCCAGAGCGACGATGCCGCTGAGGCTCAGGATCGAGACGAGTCGCTGCAGGCTTGGGCGGCGGGGCAGCGCGAGAGCTACGCCGGCGCCGAAGATTGCCAGCAGTACGGGGGCGGGGAGGAGGTTCGCGATCGTCATTCGCTCACCACGTTGATGCCGGAGTCGGAGAAGGTCGTGTCCTCGTAGGACTCCGAGGTGACGTCCGCCTGGGCCAGTTCGCGAATACGCGCGTCCTCGACGTCGTCGGCGACTTCATCATGTCCGTGCAGCTGGAAGCTGCGGTAGGCCATCGTCAGCACGAACGCCGCGACCGCCATGGTGATGACGATCGCCGTCAGCACCATCGCCTGGGGGAGCGGGTCCGACGTGGTCTCGGGATCGCCCAGACCAATGATCGGGGGGCCGCCGGGCTTGCCGGCCGAGACGAGGAACAGCATGTTGACGCCGTTGGACGCCAGCATTACCCCCAGCAGGATGCGGGTGAGCGAGCGCTCCAGCAGCAGGTAGACGCCGCAGGCGACGAGGATGCCGGCGAGGATCGCGAGGAGGAGGTTGGCGGTCACTGCTGCTTCCTTCCCGTGTTGGCGGGCAGGGCGTGCGTCGAGTCCGGCAGCGGCATCGGGGCGAGCTCCTCGCTGGCGTGTTGGTCGATGCCGGAGCCGAGGCTGCGGGCCACGTCGAGCAGCATGCCGACAACCACGAGGTAGACGCCGATGTCGAAGATGGTGGAGGAGACGAGGTGCAGTTCGCCGAAGATCGGCAGGTTGAACGTCACGTCGTAGCTCTGCAGGATGGCACCGCCGAGGAAGACGGGGCCGATGGCCGCGACCATCGCGCAGAGCAGGCCGCCGCCCAGGAGCCGGCCGGCGTCGAACGGTGCCGCCTCGTCGAGTTCGTGGCGGCCGGCCGCGAGGTAGCGGATAACCAGCGCCATGCCGGCCACGAGGCCGCCGGCGAAGCCGCCGCCCGGAGAGTTGTGGCCGGCGATCAGCAGGTAGATGGAGGTGGCGATCATGATGCCGAACAGCAGGCGGGTGATCACCTCGAACACCAGCGAGCGGGAGGTGGACGACAACGTCTGGCCGGCACGGAGCCACACGCCAGGTGCCGAATCCTCTTGCGGATCGTCTTCGCGCTCCTGGAAGGCGTCGGCGGTGGTGGCCACGCGGCCCACGCGGGAGCGCAGGAAGATGAGGGACGCGACGCCGGTGGCGGCGATGACCAGCACGGAGATTTCGCCGAAGGTGTCCCAGGCTCGGGTGTCGACGAGGGCGACGTTGACGATGTTCTTGCCGTAGCCAAACTCGTAGGCCGCCTCGTACCAGGCCTTCGAGATGGGCTCGTGGATGCGGGCGCCGGCGGAGACCAGTGCGATGAGCGTGACGGTGACTCCGGTGCCGAGGGCGACGAGCACACGCCACCAGCGCGTCGAACTCAACGGCCGGTTGGTGAAGTAACGCGGCAGCTTCCGCACTACGAGGATGAAGATGACCAGGGTGACCGTCTCGACGAGCACCTGAGTGAGCGCGAGGTCTGGGGCGCCGCCCATCGCGAACAGCAGCGCGAGGCCGTAGCCCGTGACGCCCACGAGCAGGACGGCGCGGATCCGGCCTCGCGACCCGGCGGCCAGGAAGGCGGCCATGGCGACGACGGCCGCCACCAGCAGCTGGGCCCAGTGATCGAAGAAGCGGTACTTCGGCCACAGCTGGATCTGCAGCAGCGCGTACGTTGACAGCGAGACGAGCGTGACCAGAATCGTGCCGAGGTAGATCGAGAGTGAGCCTCGCTGCACGCGGGCGGTGACCTCGACGGCGGCGCGGTCGATGGAGTGCATCGAGCGGTGGTAGACGTCTTCGGCACCGATGGTTTCGGGGAACGTCGCCTGCAACTCGGCGATCTTCTCCCGGTACAGGAACAGGGTGATGCCACCGCCGAGCGCCACCACCGACATCACCAGCGGCCACGTGAACCCGTGCCACAGGGCCAACCCGTGGCTGGCCTTGCCGGTGGAGACGAACTCGGCGTAGGGCGTGAGGATCTCGGTGAGCTGCGGGCCGAGGAAGCCGAGCACGAGGCTCAGCGCGCCGAGGAACATCGGCACGCCCGCCATGCCCCATGCCGGGCGGTGCCAGTTGAGTGCGGGGACGCCGTTCTTCGACGCGAAGGCGCCCCACCACCAGCGCAGCGAGTACGCGACGGTGAGGCAGGAGCCGAAGACCAGAGCGGTGGCCATCGCGGCGGCGGCCAGCGGGGTGATCTCGTAGACGTCGCCGGTGGCGAGGTAGACGACGGATTCGAACGCGGCTTCCTTGGTGAGGAAGCCCACGAGCGGCGGCATGCCGGCCATCGACAGCGCCGCCAAGCCGCCCAGGATCGCGAGCCAGGGGACGCGGTAGCCGACGCCGCTCAGCTCGCGGATGTCGCGGGTGCCGGCGGAGTGGTCGATGAGGCCGACGCACATGAAGAGAGTGGACTTGAACAGCGCGTGCGCGATGACGGTGCCCATGCCGGCCAGCGCCGCGGCCTCGGTGCCGATGCCGACGAGCAGGACCATGAAGCCCAGCTGGCTGACCGTGCCGTAGGCGAGGAGGAGCTTGAGGTCGGTTTGGCGCAGCGCGCGCCAGCCGCCGATCACCATGGTGGCGGTGCCGAGCAGCATCACCGTCGGGCGCCAGAACGGCACCTCGCTGAACGCGGGCGCCAGCACGGCCACCAGGTAGACGCCGGCCTTCACCATGGCCGCGGCGTGCAGGTAGGCCGAAATGGGGGTGGGGGCTGCCATCGCGCCCGGGAGCCAGAAGTGGAACGGGACCAGCGCCGACTTGCTCAACGCGCCCACGAGCATGAGCAGGGCACCCGCCGTCGCGAGGGTCCCCGTCGGCGGATTCTGCAGGATCTCGGCCAGCGAATAGGTGCCCGATGTCTGACCAATCGCCACCATGCCGACGAGCATCGCCAAGCCGCCCGAGGTGGTGACGATGAGGGCCGTGGTGGCGGCGCCGCGGTTGGCGCGGCGAGTTGGGTCGTGACCCACCAGGAGGTAGGAGAAGACCGTTGTCAGCTCCCAGAAGACGTACAGGACGATCAGGTTGTCGGCGGTGACGAGCCCCAGCATCGTGCCGGCGAAGAGCGTGAGGATGGCGGCGGATCTGCCCGTTTTCATGCCCTCGAAGTACCAGCGGCTGTAGAGCAGGACGGCCACGCCGATCCACGTGACGATCATGCCCAGGATCCATTGCAGCAGCCCCATGCGGAGCGTCAGATCGACGCCCAGCGTCGGGATCCAGTTGACCGCTTCGACGTACACCCCGCCGCTCAGGATCGCCGGCGCCTGCGTGATGAGCCACACGCCGCTCACCAGTGGGGAGAGGGTCAGGATGTAGAAAACCTTGGCGCCCATCCGCTTCACCAGCAAGGGTGTGAGCGCAGCAAGAACTGCGTGGAGGGCGATCAAGGCAAAGAGCACGCCGGGGTCCCTTCGGGTGGGCGCTG
>DYZF01000226.1 GCA_020741375.1 Tessaracoccus flavescens | reverse complement strand
GATCGCTAAGGAATGGGTCAGCTGAGTACTTCTCAAGAACCCGCCAGTACTCCATCCACGCCGCGCGGACCTCCGCCTGCTCAGCCGACTCCGTCGCCGGCGCCGGCTCGAACGACTCCACCTCCGTCGGGCTCGCACTCGGCGACGGGCTAGGCTCCACGCTCGGCGTTAGCTCCGCACTCGGGGACGCACTGGCCGACGCGCTCACCGTCGGGCTGGGCGCTGCCGTCTCGGAAGGCGAGGGCGACGGCGTCTCAGCGGGCGTGCAAGCCGCCAGAACCGCTACCCCAACCAGCGTCGTCGCCAGAACCTTGCGCATCAGTGCTCCCATCGTCGGCTCGTCGAATCTAACCAAGGACAGGGTCAGCCACCAGCCCAATCAGCTGAGCTGTGGATAACTTCGCAGGCGGACCAAGGCCCGAGGCCGAGTGAACGTCACGGTTCAGCAAGCGCCACCCCTCACCAAGATCGTTGCCCCGCTCACAGGTTCATCATCTCCACCGGCGAGGACCACGACGCCGAGTCCTCACAGCACGGACCACAGAACAACCGGTCCGACGAGCCCCACCGCGCAAACAGATAGGCTGACCGCCATGACCGTGCCCAACGTGCTTGCCAACCGTTACGCCTCACAGTCGATGCGCGACATCTGGACCCCCGAAGCCAAGATCGTCAGCGAACGCAAGCTGTGGCTCGCCGTGCTGCGAGCGCAGCGCGATTTGGGCGTCGATTTCGGCGGCGCCAACCCCGACGACGTCATCGCGGCCTACGAAGGCGTCATCGATCAGGTGAACCTCGCCTCGATCGATGCCCGCGAGCGCGTCACGCGCCACGACGTGAAGGCCCGGATCGAGGAGTTCAACGATCTGGCCGGTCACGAGCACATCCACAAGGGCATGACCTCGCGAGACCTCACCGAGAACATCGAGCAACTCCAGGTGCTCGATTCGCTGCGCGTCATCCGCGTGCGCGTCGTGGCAGCGCTGGCCGAACTCACCCGCCTCGCCACGCAGTACGCAGACCAGCCCCTCACCGGTCGCTCCCACAACGTCGCTGCACAGCTCACAACGCTCGGCAAGCGGTTCGCAACGGCTGCCGACGAACTGTTGGTCGCCCTCGCTCGCCTTGACGACCTGATCGCCCGCTACCCCGCGCGCGGCATCAAGGGCCCGGTCGGCACCGCACAGGACATGCTTGATCTCCTCGGCGGCGACGCCGACAAGCTGGCCGATCTCGAGCAGCGCATCGCCGACGAACTCGGCTTCGGCGCGGTGTTCACGTCGACGGGTCAGGTGTACCCCCGC
The DNA here is from genome assembly GCA_020741375.1 of Tessaracoccus flavescens. Taxonomy (GTDB): domain Bacteria; phylum Actinomycetota; class Actinomycetes; order Propionibacteriales; family Propionibacteriaceae; genus Arachnia; species Arachnia flavescens_A. The sequence continues at coordinate 1,811 of DYZF01000226.1, read as the reverse complement.
TCGCTCGACTACGACGCGGTCACGGCACTCGCCCAGGTGGCGGCGGCGCCGTCGAATGTCGCGACCACGATCCGCCTCATGGCCGGCCTCGAGCTGGTCACCGAGGGCTTCAAGGAGGGCCAGGTTGGCTCGTCGGCGATGCCGCACAAGATGAACACCCGCTCGTGCGAGCGCGTCAACGGCTTGGCGGTCGTCGTCCGCGGTTACGTGTCGATGGTCGGCGAACTGGCCGGCGATCAGTGGAACGAGGGCGACGTTTCCTGCTCCGTCGTGCGCCGAGTCGCGCTGCCCGACGCGTTCTTCGCGCTGGACGGCCTGTTCGAGACTTTCCTGACCGTGCTCGCCGACTTCGGCGCGTTCCCCGCCGTCATCGAGGCCGAGCTCGATCGCTACCTGCCGTTCCTCACCACCACGAAGGTGCTGATGGCTGCGGTGCGGAAGGGCGTCGGGCGCGAGGTGGCGCATGAGGCGATCAAGGAGCACGCGGTCGCGGTGGCGCTGGACCTGCGCAAGGGCGCACGCACCAACGATCTTCTGGATCGTCTCGCGTCCGACGAGCGCCTCGGCTTGTCGCGCGAGGAGCTTGGATCGCTGGTGACGAGCCCGCTGGAGTTGGCGGGGACGGCGCAGGCGCAGGTCGCGCGGTTGGCTGAGCGAGTCGCTGCGGTTGTCGCGGCTGATCCCGAGGCCGCTGCTTACCGGCCGGGGTCGGTTCTCTAGTTCCACAGTCCTCGGATCGATTGCAGAGATTTCGATACGTCGACGCGACCGCGACGACTACTCAATCAGCGGAATAGGGCGCCTTCGCGGCACCCCCCACTCAATCAGCGGACGCGATATCCCCGTCGACATACATCCAGCGACCGCCGCGCTTCTCGAACCGCGACCGCTCCCGCAGAGAACCATCGACGAACCGCGCCTCGAACTCCACCACCCCGCGAGCGTCGTGTTCCCCGCCGTCGACGACGTCGAGGATCGTGAGCCCGCGCCACTGGCCGCCCGCCGCGTTCACCGACTCCGGCCGCGACCTCGGATGCCACGTCCGCCACAAGTACTCACCGTCGCCGACGACGAACGCCGAGTACCGCGACCGCATCAGCTGCTCAGCCGTCGACGCCTGTCGCTCGCCCGCCAGCAGCGGCCCGCAGCACGTCGAGAACGACGCCCCACCGCAGTGACACTTCTCAGCCATGCCCTCACCTTTCCGCTTCGACGCAAAGATAGGCGCCGCCCCAACCTAAGTCGAGACGGCGCCATTTCTGCCTCATCAGTCCACGATTCAACCAGCAGTAAGACGTGACCCTCAGAGCGCGGTCAGCTCGCCGACCAGATGCGGCTTGCCTTCCTTATTGACGACGGCGAACCTCCAGTCGGCGGATTCCTCGGCCGCCGCGAACCCGACCTTGCCAGGCAGCAGGATCGGCTTCGCGAACTGGATCTTCACCGAGTACGCCGACGGCAAACGCCCGCCCAACGCCGCGAGGGCGCGCGCGTGCGTCCACATGCCGTGGATGATCGGCCGCGGGAACCCGAACAGCCGAGCCGACAGCGGGTTGAGGTGGATCGGGTTCGAATCCCCCGAGACCGCCGCATACCGGCGACCCAAGTCCGGACCCAACCGCCACTGCTGCGACGGCGCCACCTCCGGCGCGGCAAGCCGCACCGATTCGCCGGGCTGACCTTCAACCTTGGCCCCGGACGCGAGGTAGTTCGACACACCGCGCCACACGAGCTCGTCGCCCACGTGGATTTCGCCGACCATGTCGAACACCGCGCCCTTGGCGTGCGCCGCGAGGTTGTCGGCACGGACC
>DYZF01000225.1 GCA_020741375.1 Tessaracoccus flavescens | reverse complement strand
GCTGCTCGCGGTCGCCGTGCTCGCCGACCGGCGGGAACGCCGTCGAGAAGTCGGCACAGACCAACCCGCCCCGGCCCGCGGACTCCCCGCCGTCGACCGCCACGTACCCAGCTACATCACCCAGGATGAAGTGGACGCGCTCACCCACCCCGCCGTCGGGCAACCGCGCAATCTTCGCCACGACGGCGAAGGCTTCGGCTTCGGCCACGCCCACCCAGATTTCGCCACCAACCCCTCCGGCGCGGTGCTCACCAGCCCGACGCTCCTCATCGTCGACGGCGCCGTCGACACCATGCGCGAACTGCTCGCTCCGCTCAGCCGCGCCACCGCCGACGCCCCGCTCGTCGTGGTCGCGGACAACTTCTCCGACGACGTCCTCACCACCTTGGCGGCCAACCGTCGAGCCCTCAACACCCCGGTCCTCGCGGCGCAGGCGCCCCAGCGAGACCGGATCAGGCTCGCCGAACTCACCGGCGCCACCCCCGTCACCGAGGCTGATCTGAAGGCCGGCTACCTCCCCAGCTCCGGCATGGGCCGAGCCTCGCAGTGGTCGAGCACCGGCAGATCGACGTGGGTAGCACTCACCCCTGACAAAACCCTCAAGTAGGGACCTGAACCTCAAGCTGCCCTTCAGCTCGGTTGATTCTGAGAGCTTTCACAGCTTTTCAGGATGCGGAGACGTCTGACCTCTCAATGCCCAGATTAAGCAAAACCCCTAGCCAGATGTGCATTACGCGTCAAACGAGCGAAAAATCACACCGATGTAGTTTTCCGCCGATTATCGGCGCGGCTGCTTGCAAAACCTCAGCAAACTCTCAATTCGGGCTTGGCTACGCCGAATAGCGGCTCTTAGTGTCCGTCGCAGCGGCCGGACGTGTCGGAAGCCATGGGCTTCGGGGAAGCGATACGTCCGTCCCCTAATCCGCAGCGATGAGGAGAGACGTGAAGAAAGCACTCAAGGCAGTACGTGGCGCAGCAGCCGCGGCCGGAATTGCCGTCCTGGTTCAGGGCGTCGGCGCCCTGACGTTGGGCCCATTGGCCGACGCCACCGACGGCAACGTCACCGCCACCACGGCCGTGCACGTCCGCACTTCCCCGACCACGCAGAGCCAGAGCCTGGCCGTCATCTACAAGGGCCACACGCTGCCGGCGCATGGCTCCAAGAACGGCTGGACCACCGTCACCTACAACGGCAAGACCGCCTACGTCGCCTCGGCGTACCTCGCGGGCTCCTCGGCCGAGGTGAAGTCGAGCTCCGGTGGCAGCACGGGCACCGTCTACACGACGGCGAACCTCAACATGCGCACCGGCCCCAGCACGAGCCACCGTTCCGCCTTCGTCGCCCAGCGCGGCACGGCCGTCGTCCTCACCGGCGAGGTCAGCGGCGAGTTCGCCCAGGTGACGGTCAACGGCGGCACCTACTGGGCCTCCACCCGTTACCTGAGCACGACGGCGGCCGCGGCCTACCATGAGCTCCCGACCCCCGTCGGCAAGATGCGCGGCACCACCGCGCTCATGATCCGCACCACCTCCACCTCGAGCTTCGTCAACTTGGGCGATGCCCCGCGCGGCACCATCTTCGACGTGACCGGAAAGCTTGAGAACGGCATGTCTCAGGTCATCTGGCAGGGTCGCCTCCGCTGGGTCAACGCCAAGTACCTGGTCGCCGTCGACGCCACCGCCTCAGCTCCCGCCCCGGCACCGACGACCGCCCTGCCGTCCACCACCGTCCGCTACGCCACCACGCTGCTCAACAACTGGGCCGCCAGCACCGGCACCCGCTACAGCGGCGAGTTCCCGCGCGGCTCTGAGCTCAACGTGACCGGCAAGGTGGAGAACGGTCGCGCTCAAATCGTGCACAACGGCGCCATCCGCTGGGTGACTGCCAAATACGTCTCGGCCACCAAGCCCACCGACTCCACCGCCTCCAGCGGCTCGTCCACCACGCTCAACCGTGGCTACTCCAGCGGTCTCGACCTGACCAACGCCAACGTGCAGGCCATCGTCCGCGACGTGTGGGACCGGTACCCGGCGATCACCACGATGTACGGCTGGCGCCGCGACGTCACCCCGGACCACCCGGCTGGCCGCGCCGTCGACGTGATGATCCCGAGCTACAGCTCCAACCAGGCGCTCGGCTGGGAGATCGCGAACTACTACCGCGCCAACGCGAGCAAGTACAACATCAACTACATCATCTTCGCCCAGAAGATCTGGTCGGTGCAGCGCAACAGCGAGGGCTGGCGCTGGATGTCTGATCGCGGCAGCGACAACGCCAACCACTACAACCACGTGCACATCAACACCTACGGGTAAACCGCACGCACAACAAGCTCGAAGGGGTCCGGCATTGGGGAGCCGGGCCCCTTCGCGCGTTTCCGGACGCTGGGTGAGGGCGCTAGTCTGAGAATCCCCGAGCAGGAGGCCACGATGGAGAACTGAGCCGGCACGCACGGCGTGCCTTCCGACGAAGCACCCCAGCGACCCCTCAGGACACCTCATGGCTCACTCCCCTGCCGTCGTCGTCGACGGCCTTTCTTTCCATCTCGCTGACGGCACCGTCATTCTCGACGGCGTCAGCGCCACGTTCCCCTCGGGAATCACCGGCCTGATCGGCCCCAACGGCGCCGGCAAGACCACCTTGCTGCGCCTCATCGCCGGTCGACTCACTCCGACGGCGGGCACCGTCCGCGCCACCGGTCGTGTCCACCTCGTCCCCCAGAACCCGTCGGCGGCCGGGACGGTCGCGGACCTGCTCGGGATCACCCCCATCCGACAGGCCCTCCGTGCCGTCGAGGCTGGGGCCACGGATCAGGCGCACTACGACGTCATTGGAGACGACTGGGACATCGAGGCCTTGGCTGTGGCCGAGCTTTCAGCGCTCGGCCTTCCGGACTCTCCAGACATCCTGGACCGCCCCGCCAGCGGCCTCTCGGGTGGGGAGGCCACCAAGGTTGCCCTCATCGGCGCGCGCCTCGCCCACGCCGACGTCACCCTGCTCGACGAGCCCACGAACAATCTGGACACCTCGGCACGATCGTGGCTGGCGGCCGCCCTCAATCGGTGGCAGGGCGCCGTCATCGTCGTCTCGCACGACAGAGCCTTGTTGGAGCGCGTCGATTCGCTCGTGGATCTGGACCCGCGAGGCGTCGTCAGCTTCGGCGGCACGCTCAGCGAGTACCGCGAGGCCCAAGCCACCACCCAGGCGGCGGCGGAGCGACGGCTGCGCGAGGCGGACGCTGAGCTTTCCCGGGCGAAGCAGGCGCTGCAGGTGGAACTCCAGCGCCGGGCGCAGCGCGACCGCGTGGGCGCCAAGGAAAGAGCGCTGGGCAACGTCGGGAAGGCGGGCGCCGACTACCTTCAGAACCGTTCGGAGAAGAAGGCCGGGGCCAAGTCCATGGCCCATCAGGAGGCAGTGGAGCAGGCGACGGAGGCGCGGACGACGGCGGACGCCGCGGCGCGCACCGCCGACACCATCCGCATCGAGTTGCCCGACACGACGGTGGGTTCCGGCAAGAACATCGCCACCCTCTCGACAGGCGATCGCCCGCTGCGGATCGTCGGGCCGGAGCGGATCCGCATCACCGGCGACAACGGCACCGGCAAATCCACGCTGCTGTCGCTGCTGCTGGGCCGCCCGGCCGAGCCGTGGTGGCCGGACGTTCTGGGCGACCTCGAACTGACGCTCGCGCCGACGGTGCCCACGGGGGTCGTCTCGCAGCGGCTCGATCACCTGACGGCCTTTCCGACGGCGATCGACGCGGTGCGACAGACGGCGCCCAGCAGGCTCCCCCACGACGCTCGGGCACTGCTCGCCCGCTTCCTGATCCGCGGCGACAAGGCGTACCAGAGCCCGGCGACGCTGTCGGGCGGCGAGCGGTTCCGGCTCGGGTTGGCGCAGACTCTCTTCGCGGAGCCGGCGCCGCAGCTGTTGGTTCTCGACGAGCCCACCAACAACCTCGATCTGGCCTCCGTTGATCAGCTCGTGGACGCGTTGGAGGATTACCGCGGGGCGTTGATCGTCGTCACCCACGACGATCACCTGGCCAACGAGCTGCGGGTGACTCGACGCTGGGATCTGACTCGTAGCGACGGCAGCCTGACGGTGAGCGACGTCGTCGCCTAGGAGCACGGGGGAAGACCCCGGCCCTGGAACGCAAAAACCCCGCTCTCGCGGGGTACTGGTGGCCAGGGCCGGGATCGAACCGGCGACCTTTCACTTTTCAGGCGAACGCTGCTACCAACTGAGCTACCTGGCCATCTGGCCTAGCGTTTCCGCTGACCTAGCGACCCCGACGGGACTCGAACCCGCGACCTCCGCCGTGACAGGGCGGCGCGCTAACCAACTGCGCTACGGGGCCAATTTCTTGACCTGCTGGCTGAGCCAGCCCGGTAACTATAGCGTGCACTTTGTTCCGATGTCACATCGGCGTTTTCAGCGCTGTCGCTACCGGTTTTGCCCCAGCCGAAACTGGGGCAAGAGCATCCCCAACGGGATTCGAACCCGTGCTACCGCCGTGAAAGGGCGGGGTCCTAGGCCGCTAGACGATGGGGACTAGCTCGGGTAAGTCTAGGGGCACGATCCCCCAGACCACAAATGCGGCCCTATTCGCCGGCTACTGCGCGTAGCAGCGCAGGAAGCGGGCGTACTCGTCGAGGACGACGCCGCGCACCGCGGGGCGCGACAACACCAGATCGTGCAGCGCGTCGGGAATTCGGGCGAGCACCACTAGGTTGCCGAGGTCTGAGCCGCGCTCCATGATGCGGTCGACGTCGAGGACGATGTCGGCAGCCAAGAGTGCGTCGTCCCACACGCGCCGGAAGTCTGAGCGCTCGCTGACGGCGACGAGGATCGGGCAGTCGATGCTGAGGCCGGCCGCCACCTTGGCGTGGCCCTCCAGGATCGCGGCGAACCAGCCGACGCGGATCAGGAAGGCCGGATCGCCCTTGAGATTGAGGTTGTAGGACCACTCGCCACCCTCGGTGAGGTGCGTGCTGCGACGGTAGAAGCCGCTCTCTGTGAGCGGAAGGGCCGTCGTCGGGGCGACGGCGCGCGCGGCAGTGATCATGGGCTGGGTCACTGGTCGCAGGATCGCGTTGCCCTGCAGCTCCAGCCACGGAGAGTTCAGCACCAGCGCCGCGAGCTCGCCCGGCCGCTCATGCGCGAACAGGCACGCCGTCAAACCACCCGTGGAGTGCCCCATGAGGACGACGTCGTCGTGACCCTCGGCCTTGACGGCCGCCAGCGCCAGATCCAGCTCGACGAAGTAGTCGCTGAGCTTGGTGATGTAGCCGGCCAACTGCTTCGACCGCAGCGAGCGCCCGTAGCGGCGCAGATCGACGGCGTAGAAGTCGTAGCCCAACTCGGCCATGGAATCGGCCAAGTGCGTCTGGAAGAAGTAGTCGTTCCACCCGTGGACGTAGAGGACCGCGAGCGACGCCGTCGGTTCATTGCGGCGCACCAATGTAGCGACCAACGAGCCGGCCGGCTCATGCGCATAAGTGGGTTCGTCCGGCAACTCCAGGACGGCAGCCTGATAGCCCGGCAGCTCGGAATCCGGCTGCCAGGGCAGAGGATCAGGAGGAGCGACGCTCTTCGTAGTCGTCGTCTTCGTCGGCGTATCCGTCGTACTGCTCCGCAAGATCTGCGTAGGCGTCGGGCACCTCTTCGGTGATGTCAACATCGTCGACGTAGTTATCGCCACGGAGCTCTCGCTCGAGTGACGCAAAATCAGTGTCAACCGGGCGATACTTCAGATCCCGGGCAACCCTCGTCTGCTTCGCCTTTGCACGGCCGCGCCCCATATCGGGTCGACCCCCTTGCCTTGTCCCTCGCGGCCTTGCCGCGGAATTTGTCAGATACTCGTGGGGTACAGGCTACCCAATCAGCCGGTTTAGTCCAAAGGAGCAAGCCCGGTGGACGTCGGTGTTCGCCGCTGACTGAACAGGGAAGAAGATCGCTAAGCTGGGGCAGGCGCATCCCAACCTTGAGGAGTACTACCGCACCATGGGCAAGATCATCTACACCCTCACCGACGAGGCCCCCCTGCTGGCGACGTTCTCGTTCCTCCCGATCATCAACGCATTCGCTGGTCAGGCCGGAGTCGACGTCGAAACCCGCGACATCTCCCTCGCCGGCCGCATCCTCGCGCAGTTCAACGACGTTCTGCCTGAGGATCAGCGCTTCGACGACGCCCTCACCGAGCTCGGCGAGCTCGCCAAGACGCCCGAGGCCAACATCATCAAGCTGCCGAACATCTCGGCATCGGTTCCCCAGCTGAAGGCCGCCGTCGCTGAATTGCAGGCTCAGGGCTTCCAGATCCCCGATTACCCGGAGGATCCGCAGACCGACGAGGAGCGCGACATCCGAGCCCGCTACGACCGCGTCAAGGGCTCCGCCGTCAACCCCGTGCTGCGCGAAGGCAACTCGGATCGCCGCGCGCCGGAGTCGGTGAAGAACTACGCGAAGAAGAACCCGCACCGCATGGGCGCGTGGACCTCTGAGTCGAAGACGGCCGTCGCCACGATGGACGCCGACGACTTCCGCCACAACGAGCAGTCGGTCGTCATGCCGGCCGCCGACACGCTCACCATCCGTCAGCGCGGCACCGACGGCTCCGAGACCGTCCTCAAGGACGGCCTGAAGGTGCTCGAGGGTGAGGTTGTTGACGCCACCGTCATGCGCGCCGACGCTCTCGACAAGTTCCTCGCCGAGCAGGTTGCCGCCGCGAAGGAAGCCGGAGTGCTGTTCTCCGTGCACCTGAAGGCCACCATGATGAAGGTCTCCGATCCGATCATCTTCGGCCACGTCATCAAGGCGTTCTTCCCCGAGGTGTTCGAGAAGTACGGCGAGGATCTCGCAGCCGCCGGCCTCTCCCCCAACGACGGCCTGGGCGCCATCTACGCCGGGCTCGACGCGCTGCCCAACGGTGCCGAGATCAAGGCCGCCTTCGAGAAGGGCATCGCCGACGGCCCCGAGCTGGCCATGGTGAACTCCGACAAGGGCATCACCAACCTGCACGTCCCCTCCGACGTCATCGTCGACGCGTCGATGCCGGCCATGATCCGCCAGTCGGGGCACATGTGGGGCCCCGACGGCGAAGAGGCCGACACCCTCGCCGTCCTGCCTGATTCGTCCTACGCCGGCGTCTACCAAGCCGTGATCGAGGATTGCCAGGCCAACGGCGCCTACGATCCGCGCACCATGGGCACCGTCCCCAACGTGGGCCTCATGGCGCAGAAGGCCGAGGAGTACGGCTCGCACGACAAGACCTTCGAGATCAAGGGCGACGGCGTCGTCGAGGTGGTCAACTCCGCCGGCGAGGTGCTGATGTCGCACGAGGTCTCCGACGGCGACATCTGGCGCGCCTGCCAGGCCAAGGACGCCCCCATCCAGGATTGGGTGAAGCTCGCCGTCACCCGCGCCCGCATCACGGGCTGGCCGGCCGTCTTCTGGCTGGATCCGGAGCGCGCGCACGATCGCAACCTCATCGAGAAGGTCAAGACCTACCTCGCCGATCACGACACCGACGGCCTGCAGATCGAAATCCTCTCCCCCGTCGAGGCCACCAAGTTCACGATCGAGCGCATGCGCAAGGGCGAGAACACCATCTCGGTCACCGGCAACGTGCTGCGCGATTACCTGACCGACCTGTTTCCGATCCTCGAGCTCGGCACGTCGGCCAAGATGCTATCGATCGTCCCGCTGATGGCGGGCGGTGGCCTGTTCGAGACGGGCGCCGGCGGCTCGGCCCCGAAGCACGTGCAGCAGCTGGTTGAAGAGAACTACCTGCGCTGGGATTCGCTCGGCGAATTCCTCGCCTTGGCGGCATCGCTGGAGCACATGGCCCAGACCGAGGACAACCAGCGCGCCGGCGTGCTGGCCTCGACGCTGGACCGCGCCAACGGCCAGTTCCTCGACAACGACAAGTCGCCGACGCGTCGCATCGGTGGCATCGACAACCGCGGTTCGCACTATTGGCTGGCCCGCTACTGGGCCGAGGAGCTCGCCAACCAGAGCGACGACGCCGAGCTGGCGGAGATCTTCAAGCCGGTGGCCAAGGCCATGGTCGACGGCGAGGAGCAGATCGTCTCCGAACTGAACGGTGTGCAGGGCAACGCGGTGGACATCGGGGGCTACTTCCGTCCGAACAACGAGAAGACCGCCGCGGCGATGCGCCCGTCGAAGACGCTCAACGAGATCATCGACGCGCTCTGACCCATCGCTAGACGCTAAGACGCCCACGGTTTCGGCCGTGGGCGTCTTGGTTTCTACTGATTCAGCGCCCCGCGCACGCGACGCCGGCAACTCAATCAGCGGTGCTCAGCTGTTACCCAGCTCCGCGAGGCGCTCGTCGACGTAATCGATGTCCTTGTCGCCGCGACCGCTCAGGTTGACCACAATCACCTTGTCGCCGCCCACCTCCGGGGCGATGCGCATGGCGTGGGCCAAGGCGTGGCTCGATTCGAGCGCGGGGATGATGCCCTCGGTGCGGCAGAGCAACTGGAACGCCTCCAGCGTCTCCGTGTCCGAGGCGTGCACGTACTGGACGCGACCGGTGTCCTTGAGGTACGCGTGCTGCGGGCCGACGCCCGGGTAGTCGAGCCCGGATGCGATCGAGTGCACGGCCGTGGGTTCGCCGTCGGCGCCCTGCAGGACGATGGTCTTCATGCCGTGGAGCATGCCGTCGGAACCCAGCGTCATCGTGGCCGCGTGCTCACCGACGACCTCGAGGCTGCGCCCGGCGGGCTCCACCCCGTAGATGGCGACGTCCGCGTCGTCGAGGAAGGCGTTGAACAGCCCCATCGCGTTGGAGCCGCCACCCACGCACGCGACGAGCGCGTCGGGCAGGCGCCCCTCCTTCTCCAGGATCTGCGCGCGGGCCTCGCGGCCGACCACCGACTGGAAATCGCGCACCATCGTCGGGTACGGGTGCGGCCCCACGACGGATCCGATAGCGAAGAAGGTGTCGTGGTAGTCGGCCGCCCACACACCGAAGGCGGAATCGACGGCGTCCTTGAGGCAGGCGCCGCCGTCGGTCACCGGCACAACCGTCGCGCCGAGCAGCTTCATCCGCACGACGTTGGGATGCTGCTTGGCGATGTCGATGGCGCCCATGTGGATCTCGCATTCGAGACCCACGAGAGCCGCGGCAGTGGCGAGCGCGACGCCGTGCTGCCCCGCTCCGGTCTCCGCGAGGAGCTTCTTCTTGCCCATCCGCTTGGCGAGCAGCGCCTCCCCCAAGCAGTGGTTGATCTTGTGCGCGCCCGTGTGGTTCAGGTCTTCGCGCTTCAGGTAGATGGTGGCGCCACCCAACGCCTCGGTGAGCCGCTCGGCCTTGAACAGCGGTGAGGGTCGGCCGACGTAGTCGCTGAGGAGCGCCTCGTATTCGGCGATGAACGCGGGGTCGTTCTTTGCCTCCTCGTAGGCTTCTGCCACCTCGGCGAGCGGAGCCTCGAGGTGCGGGGGGACGAAACGGCCGCCATAGGGCCCGAAGAATCCATCGTTGGTCACGGCGGCAGGTTACACGTGGCGCACGCCGCGCGGCGGCTGTTCCACCGCCACAGATCTGCCCGTTGCGTCGCCTCCCCGTTCTCGCCCAATCCTGCCTCCGTTTGGAAACTCTTCGAAACCCCTTGACCCTGACACTGGGCTCACCTTAGGGTCATCATTAGTTTGGTGCTGAACCAAATTAATATCCACTCTCGCCTCAGGCCAAAGAAGGCCTTGCCAGAGCGCACCCGCGCTCTGCACGGATCCGGCACCTGCATCGACGCTGCCGGACGCCGGAGGCTCCAGAAGAAAGGACCCACGGTGGCTACCAACCCCCGCAAGCCCCGAATTCTCAAGCTCGTCGGACTCGGCGCCGCCTTGGCGCTGGCGACAATCGCGATGCCAGCGCACGGCGCGCCCGACGACGGACTCATTCCCCCGCTGAAGGATGTCTATTCGGACTACTTCAAGGTGGGCAACATCTACTCCGGACCCCAAACCTATGAAGAGGTCTCCCCCAACTGGGCACAGGTGGAGCGTCACTACAACGTCATGACGGCCGAAAACATCATGAAGCCGGACCAGTTGCTCCCCAACCAGAACATCAACCCGGACACCGGCGAGTGGACGTTCAACTTCGCCCCGGCCGACTATTTCGTGGACGAGAGCCTCGAGCGTGGCATCGACGTCCATGGGCACGTCCTCGTGTGGCACAGCCAGTCCCCCGCTCGCATCTTCCAGGGCGGCCGCGACGCCGCCAAGGCGAACATGGAGCGCTACATCAAGGAGGTGCTCACCCACTTCAAGGGTCGCGTCGTCTCCTGGGACGTCGTCAATGAGGCCTTCGTCGACGGCATCGGCTCCTTCGATCCCGAGACGCAGAACTGGGAGGACTTCCTCCGCGGCAATCCCACCGATTACAGCTACTCGGGCTGGTACAACGCCTATACCACCGACATGGACGTCGAAGCCGGCGAGCGCCCGGGCGACTTCATCTACGATGCGTTCGTCTTCGCCCGCCAGTACGGGCCCGAGACGAAGTTGGAGTACAACGACTTCAACGTCTTCCAGTCCGAGGGCAAGGCGAAGGCCATCCTCGCGATGGCGACGGAACTCAACGAGCGCTACGCAGCGCAATACCCCGACGATCCGCGCCAGCTGATCGAAACCATCGGCCTGCAGTCGCACAACTACATCAACCAGACGCCGGCCTTCGCCTGCTCGGATCTCACGCTCCTGCCTGAGCTCGTCGACGACAACGCCGAGGAATGGAAGCCGGGCGCCTGCTCGAACGACGCCTCCGTCGAGCGTTCGCTCCAACTGATCATCGATGCCGGATTCACCGCGAACGTGAGCGAACTGGATCTGCAGGTGTGGGAGGCCTGGAACGCGGAGCCCGAGGGCACGGACAAGGCGAACTACGCCGTTCTGAACGACGAGAGCGTCGCCGCCCGCTTCTACAAGGACGGCTTCACCTATTGGGTGGGCAAGATCGAGAGCCGCACGGAACTCGAAGCCATCCAGGCCCAGCGCTTCGCGGAGTACTTCGCCGTCTACAAGAAGTACTCGCAGGACATGGATCGCGTCACGTTCTGGGGTCTGAACGACTACCTGAACTGGCGTGCGACGCACAACCCGCAGCTCTTCAACCGGGATTGGTCCGAGAAGCTGTCGGCCCCGGCGGTCGCTGACCCCGAGGCATGGCTGGGGCTCAAGAAGCCGGTCGTCGACACCTCCGCCCTCGCGGCGACGGTGGCCGAGGCCAAGGCGTTGGATCTGCGCGGCAACGTGTACACCGGAAAGAGCCTCGGCGCCGTCAAGAGCGCTCTGGGCAAGGCGAACGCCGTCATCAAGTCCAGCAAGGGCCAAGCCGAGGTCAACGCGGCCCAGGCGGCGCTGGCTGACGCCATCGCATCGCTGAAGCTGAAGTAACCCTCACGACGAACGTGGCCCGCACCTTCTCCGGGTGCGGGCCACGCGTCGTCTCGAGCCACTCTCCTAGGCGGGAACCTCCGACGCCCGCTGACGGTCCCACCGCACGCGCAGCCGCAGCGGCAGCCCGCGCTCGACGGCGAGGCGGAGGCCGTCGTGGATCATCAGGTACGCGAGCACGCCGATGACGGTGAGGCCTGTGGCTACTGCACCGATCGCGACCGACGCGCGGGGCCCTAGGATCTCCCCGACCCAGCCGATGATGGGCGCGCCGAGCGGCGTGCCGCCCACGAAGATCGCCACGTAGATGGCCATGACGCGCCCACGGAACTCCGGGGCCGTGGCGAGTTGGACGGACGCGTTCGCCGTCGTCATGACGGTGAGGGCGCAGAACCCCGCGGGGATCAGCAGCAGCGAATACACGGTGTAGTTCGGCGCGATGGTGAGCAGGGCGGTGCTGACGGCGAAGCCGGCCAACGCCAGTAGCAGCGTCCGGAAGCTGGGCTTCACGCGGCGGGCTGCCATGAGTGCTCCGGCGAGCGTGCCGAAGGCCATGATCGTGCCGAGCATGCCGTACTCCGTGGCGCCCTTCCCGAAGACCTCCGTCGCCATGGTGGCGTTGTAGATCTGGAAGTTCATGCCGAACGTGCCGAGCATGAAGACGATGACGAGAACGACGATGATGTCCGGGCGTTGGCGCAGGTAGGACAGCCCCTCCCGCGCAGCGCCCCTCGCCTTGGCCAGCGGGGCGGGGTGCAACTCGTCGGCGCGCATCGCCATGATCGCGCCGATGAACGCCAAGAAGCTCAGCGCGTTGAACAGCAGCGTGGGGCCGACGCCGAACGCCGCGATCGCCAGACCCGCGGCACCGGGACCGACGAGGCGGGCGCCATTGAAGGACGTGGAGTTCAGCCCGA
>DYZF01000224.1 GCA_020741375.1 Tessaracoccus flavescens | reverse complement strand
GGACCCCGATGTCTGGCCCATGACCGGACGACGCGGCGCCGCCCAGTTGGCGCTCAAGACGGGCGTGCCCGTGGTGCCGGTGGCCGGATTCGGGCCGCATCGCGTCCTCGGGCAGAAGAAGCTGGAGCCGTGGCGCCTCTTCGGGAAGCGCAAGCCGGTCAGCGTCATGGCCAGTCCGGCGATCGATCTCAGCACCTATGCGGGCGTCGAGCCCACCAAAGAGGTCCTCGACGAGGTGACCGACCTCTTCCTCGACACGCTCACGCAGATGGTGGCGGATCTCCGCAACGAGACGCCGCCGACGGAGGGCCGCTTCGACATGCGCGTCGGCCGCCGCGTGCCCAACAGCCCAGACTCGCGCGAGTAGAGTGGCCGACGCACCAAACCCAGGAGGACGCACGTGAACCGCACGCGAGTGGCATTGATCTTTGGCGGGCAATCGTCGGAACACGGCATTTCGTGCCTGACCGCAGCCTCGGTCCTCAAGGCGATCGATGCCGAGCGGTTCGACGTCGTCGGCGTCGGGATCTCCAAGACCGGCCGCTGGACGCAGGTTCCGCTGGACGTGGTGGCCAACTACGCCATCGTCGACGGCGTCGCCCCCGAGGTGGCCGAACCGCAGCTCGACGCCGTCTGGATGGTGGGCGAGCACGGCTGCGAGGTGGCCTCCCGCGACGGCGAGAAGCTGGTGGACATCAACGGTGTGGACGTGGCTTTCGCGCTGCTCCACGGGCCGTTCGGTGAGGACGGCACCCTGCAGGGCATGTTCGAGATGATGGGCATCCGCTACGTGGGCAGCGGCGTCACCGCGTCCGCCGTCGGCATGGACAAGCACTTCATGAAGTTGGCCTTCGAGGCCGCCGGCCTGCCGGTGTGGCCCTACGTCGTCGCTTCCGCGCACCGGCTCCAGCACGACCGTGAGGCCGTGCTCGAGGAGATCAAGCAGCTCAGCT
This sequence comes from Tessaracoccus flavescens, assembly GCA_020741375.1. Lineage (GTDB taxonomy): Bacteria > Actinomycetota > Actinomycetes > Propionibacteriales > Propionibacteriaceae > Arachnia > Arachnia flavescens_A. The sequence goes on along the minus strand of DYZF01000224.1, from coordinate 1,963 downwards.
ACCCCCTGTTCGTGAAGCCCGCTCGCGGTGGCTCCTCCATCGGCATCACCCGCGTGACGGACCCGTCGGAACTCGACGCCGCCATCGAGGAGGCCCAGCGCTTCGATCCCAAGATCGTCGTCGAGCAGGGCTTCGTCGGGGCGCGGGAGCTCGAATGCGCCGTGCTGGGTAACCCCGACGCGCCCATGGGCTGCGACGCCTCCGTCATCGGCGAGATCCGGGTGCAGGCCGAGGACGGTTTCTACGATTACGAGGCCAAGTACTTCGACGAGGACGGCGCCGCCCTCGACGCGCCGGCCAACACCAGCCCGGAGCTGGCGGCGAAGCTGCAGCAGATGGCCAAGCAGGCGTTCGTCGCCGTCGACGCCGAAGGGCTCGTCCGGGCGGACTTCTTCGTCACGGACACCGATGAGGTGTACATCAACGAGGTCAACACCATGCCGGGCTTCACCCAGATCTCGATGTACCCGACGCTGTGGCAGGAATCGGGCATCACCTACACCGATCTCGTCGGCCGCCTGATTGATCTGGCGATGAGCCGGCCGGTCGGGCTGCGCTGACGTGCGCGAGTTCGAACTGATCGACGAGATCACCCGTGGCGTCATCAACGGTGAGGACGTCGTCGTCCCCGTGGGCGACGACGCCGCCGTGCTGGACTTCACCGGCCACACCGTCGTCTCCACAGACCTCCTGATCGAGAACGTCCACTTCAAGCGGAGCTGGTCGACGGCGCACGCGGTGGGGAGGAAGTCGGTCGCGGTCAACGTCTCGGATGTCGAATCCATGGGTGCCAGGCCCAGCAGCGTCGTCGTCGCGGTCGCGTTCCCGAAGGATCTCGATCAGCAGTGGCTGATCGACTTCGAGGCCGGCGTGAAGGAAGAGTGCGCCAAGGCCGGGGTGTCGCTCGTGGGCGGCGACCTGTCGTCGTCGCCGCACATCGCCATCTGCGTCACCGCCCTGGGCGACATGGCCGGCGTGGCGCCCGTCACCCGCTCGGGCGCGAAGGCCGGAGACGTGGTCGCGGTGTGCGGCAAGCTCGGCTGGGCCGCAGGCGGTCTCATGGTGCTGCAGCGTGGTTTCGGCTCGCCGAAGGATCTGGTGGCCGAGCAGCAGACGCCGTCGGTGCCCTACGGCCAGGGCGTTGCCGCGGCCAAGGCCGGAGCTACTGCGATGCTGGACGTCAGCGATGGCCTGCTCGCCGACCTCGGCCACATCGCTTCGAGCAGCGGCGTGAAGATCAACGTGGAGACCGCGCTGGTGGAGATTCCCGACGGCGTGGCCCGCGTGGCCGCCGCCACCGGCAAACCCGCCTTGGGATTCGTGCTGGCCGGGGGAGAGGACCATGCGCTCGCCGCGACGTTCCCGCCCGGCGCCCCGCTACCGGTGGGCTGGCGCCGGATCGGCACGGTCAGCGCGGGCGAGGGCATCACCGTCGACGGTGAACCGTACGACGGATCGATGGGCTGGGACCACTTCGCCTGACCCCGGCTCACGCAGCGTGTGCTGCCGTCAGTCGCCGAGGTCGTCGGTGGGCGACGTGTCCATGCGTCGCGCCCACGGATGCCGCCGTCGGAACCGTCGATTGAGCGGGCGGTGCTCGATGGCCTGATAGTCGAAGACCGGCAGCGACAGCTTCAGGTAGATCGCCAACAGGCGCAGCGTGAAGCCCACTGACAGGGTGATCAGGATGGTGGCGAGCTCCGCCATACCGACGTAATCCAGCGTGTAGTAGATGAGCGTGGCGAGCAGGGCGATGCTGGCGTAGAGCTCCTTGCGGAACACGAGCGGCACTCGATTGCACAACAGATCGCGCATGACACCGCCGAACACGCCGGTGATGATGCCGGAGGCCGCGGCGACGATGAGGCCGTGGCCCATCTCGAGGGCGATGCGTGTGCCGAGGATGGCGAACACCACCAGGCCCAGCGCGTCGAGGACCAGGAACAGGGTCTTGAAATACCGC
>DYZF01000223.1 GCA_020741375.1 Tessaracoccus flavescens | reverse complement strand
CTGGCCGCAGGGCTCAGCACCTCGCGTTCGCTCCACGATCACGAGATGCGAAAAGCCCCACGCCGGTGGACGTGGGGCTTCGCTGAGGTCTGCGGATCAGAAGTTGATGAAGCTTCCGCCGATGCCGTGCGCGGCCTCCTTGATGGCCTCCGACAGCGTCGGATGCGCGTGAATGTTGTGCATGACCTCATCGGTGGTCAGGTCGTAGGCCTGCGCCAGCGTGAGCTCCGGCAGCAACTCGGTGACGTCGGGGCCAATCATGTGAGCGCCCAAGATCTCGTTGTAGCGGGCATCCGCGACGATCTTGACGAAGCCGACGCCCTCGCCCAAGCCCCACGCCTTGCCATTGGCGGCAAAGGGGAACTTGGCCACCTTGACCTCGTAGCCCTTGTCCTTGGCCTGCTGCTCGGAGTAGCCGAAGGACGCGACCTGCGGCTGGCAGTAGGTGGCGCGCGGGATCATGTCGTAGTTGATCGGATGGGTCTCGTGGCCCGCGATCTTTTCGGCCGCGACCACGCCCTGCGCTTCAGCGGTGTGGGCCAGCATCATCTTGCCCGTGCAGTCGCCGATGGCGTAGATGTTCTCGACGTTGGTGCGCATGTAGTCGTCGATGCCGATCGCCTTGCGGTCGGTGAGCTCGACGCCGGTGTTCTCCAGGCCAAAGCCCTCGGTACGCGGAGCAAAGCCGATGGCCGACAGGAAGCGGTCGGCCTCGAGGACCTTCTGCTCTCCCCCGTTGGCGGGGCTGACGGTGACCTTGACGCCGGAGCCGGTGTCTTCGATGCTCTCCACCTTCGTGGAGGTGAGCACCTTGATGCCGAGCTTCTTGTAGGCCTTCGCGAGTTCCGCCGAGATGTCGGCGTCTTCGGTGGGGACCATGCGGTCGAGGTACTCGACGATGGTGACGTCGGTGCCGAACTGGCTGAGCACGTACGCGAACTCGGTGCCGATGGCGCCGGAGCCGCCGATGATGATGGAGCCGGGAACCTCATCGGCGAGGATCTGCTCTTCGTAGGTCACCACGTTGGCGGAACGCTCGGTGCCCGGCAGCATGCGGGTGGTGGCGCCGACGGCGATGATGGCGTTCTTGAATTTGACGGTCTCCTTCTCGCCGCCGTCCTTCTCCACCTCGATGGTGTTGGCGTCGACGAAGGTGCCCCAACCGTCGAACTCCTGAATCTTGTTCTTCTTCATCAGGAAGTGAATGCCCTTGGTCATCCGCTCGGAGACGGCGCGGCTGCGCTTGAAGGCCTTGCCGTAGTTGAAGGACACCTCGCCCTCGATGCCGAACGTATCGGCCTCGTGGTTGAAGATGTGCGCCAGCTCCGCGTTGCGCAGGAGCGACTTGGTGGGAATGCAGCCCACATTCAGGCAGACACCGCCCCAGTACTTCTTCTCGATGATGGCGACCTTCTGGCCAAGCTGGGCGGCGCGGATGGCAGCGACATAGCCGCCAGGGCCCGCACCGAGGACAACGACGTCAAATTCAGAGCTCATGGAACCCACTCTAGTGCTCCCCGACGGCACCTCAACTCGATGCCGGCAAATGTCCGTTGTGTGATCTCATATGTGAGATAGAGTGGCCGGATGAGTGCAACAAGTGAGTCAATTGGCCGCATGATCCGCGATGCGCGGAGGGCGCGCGGATGGTCGCAGCAGCGCCTGGCAGAGGAACTGGGATCCGTGCAGAGCGCGGTCCACCGCATCGAGAACGGACAGCAGAACCTCTCCCTCAGCATGATCAGCCGATTGGCTGAGGCGCTGGAGATGCCACTCATTCAGACTGCCACCGAAGGTAGCGTCAACTTCGAGATTCAGGGCCCCACGAAGCTCTCGGGCGAGATTGACGTGCGTACCTCTAAGAACGCCGCCATGGCCATCCTGTGCGCCAGCCTTCTGAACGAGGGCCGCACCGTCCTGCGTGGCATCGCGCGCATTGAGGAAGTTGACCGCATCAACGAGGTGCTCCTCTCGATCGGCGTCCGCCTCAACTGGATCGACGACAACGATCTGGAGATCGTTCGCCCCAAGACTCTGACGCCTGAAACCATCGACGAGCGCGCGGCCAAGCGCACGCGCTCAATCCTGATGTTCCTCGGCCCCCTCATGCACGAGTTCGACGAGTTCCTCCTCCCCTACGCCGGCGGCTGCGATCTGGGCGCACGCACGGTGCACCCGCACCTGTCCGCGCTGAGCAGGCTCGGCCTCACCGTTGAAGCCACCGACGGCAACTACCACGCCTCGGTGGAGCGCGTCACCAACGACGAGCGACACATCACGCTCATCGAACGCGGCGACACCGTCACCGAGAACGCACTCATGGCTGCCGCCCGCACCCCCGGCGTCACCGTCATCCGCAATGCGTCGGGCAACTACATGGTCCAAGACCTGTGCTTCTACCTGCAGCTGCTCGGCGTCAAGATCGACGGCATCGGCACCACCACGCTGCGGATCGAGGGCCTGAAGCACATCGAGGAAGACGTCGAGTACTTCCTGTCGGAAGATCCGATCGAGGCGATGAGCCTGCTGACCGCGGGCATCGTCACCAAGTCGGAGATCACCGTGCGCCGCTGCCCCATCGAGTTCCTCGAAGTGGAATTCGCGGTGCTCGACGAGATGGGCCAGGAACTGGTTCTGAGCGACGAATACAAGAGCCGCAACGGAGAGACCCGCCTGGTCGACGTGACGGTCAAGCCCAGCGAGCTGACGGCCCCGCACGACAAGATCCACCCGATGCCGTTCCCCGGCCTCAACATCGACAACCTGCCGTTCTTCGCCGTCATCTGCGCCACGGCCACCGGCCAGTCCGTCATCTACGACTGGGTCTACGACAACCGCGCCGTCCACCTCAAGAAGCTCTCCGAGCTGGGCGCCAACATCCAGCTGATGGACGCTCACCGGCTGCTGATCATCGGCCCGACGCGCTGGCGCGGCCGCACCGTCGACTCTCCCCCGGCGCTGCGCCCCGCAGTCTGCGTCCTGCTCGCGGCGATGGCTGCCCGTGGCAAGACCAACCTGATGGACGTGTACGTCATCAACCGTGGCTACGAGGATCTTCCGCAGCGCCTCAACAAGCTGGGCGCCAACATCAACGTGTTCTGGGGCTCGCCCCAGGAAGCCTGATCAGCGAAGCCGCTGCGCGGTGAAGGTGAAGCGCGGGTCGACGACGTCGGCCTGCGCATCCACCAGCCGCAGCTCCTTGTGCCCGGACGCCGTCGTGGCCTCCAGCACCGAGTAGACGATCGACGCGGTCGCGCTCAACGCCTCACAGAGATCCTTGGTGCGCAGCCAATGCGCTAGGAACATCGCGGTCGTCAGATCCCCTGAACCCGTGAACGTACGATCCAGCACGGGGGTTTCCACCTGCCAGACTCCGTCGGGCCCGACGGCGATCATCCGCATGGCGTCGTCGTCGAAATCCTCACCAGTCACCGACGTGACGACGACGATCTCCGGCCCGCGCTGACGGAGCGCCTCGGCTGCCTCGATCACCTCGGCCGACGTGTTCGTCTCCATGCCCGTGAGGAACTGGAGCTCGAAGAGGTTGGGCGTCATGATGTCGGCCTTCTGGACGACGTGGTCGCGCCAGAACTCCGGAATGCCGGGGCGGGCGTAGAAGCCGCGACCGACGTCACCCATCACCGGGTCCGCACAGAACACGGCCTCCGGGTTGTGTCCCTTGACCAGTTCGGCCGCGTCCAGGATGACCTGGCCCACCTCGGGGGTGCCGAGGTAGCCGCACAGCAGCGCGTCGGCGTCACCGAGCACGTCGCGATCGTTGATGCCCTGCACAACCTCCCAGACGTCGGCGGCCGGGATCAGCGGGCCCCGCCACGCGCCGTAGCCGGTGTGGTTGGAGAAATTGACCGTGTAGACCGGCCAGACGTCGACGCCGAGCCGCTGCAGGGGGAAGACTGCGGACGAATTGCCGGCGTGGCCGTAGGCAACTGCGGACTGGATCGAGAGGACGGTAGTCATTGCGCCATCCTTGCACTGCAGCCCGGCTTGATGCGAACGCAACGGCTCCATGATCGCTGGTGGCGAAGCGCGGATGCGGCACTAGACTGTGGCTTCATGGCAGAGGTCCACGGCGATTACCTGTCGCCCGAGTTCATCCCGCTCGCCCATCGCGGCGGCGCGTTGTTGCCCGTCAATCTGGGCATCGAGAACACCCTGCGCGCGTTCGCCAACGCCATCGATCTCGGCTACACCTACCTGGAAACCGACGTCCACGCCACCAAGGACGGACAACTCGTCGCGTTCCACGACGACGACCTCAGCCGTGTCACCGACATCGTCGGACGAATCCGTGATTTCCTGTTCGACGATCTCGGCGAGTTCAAGGTTGGCGACAGGGAGCCCATCCCGACGATGTCGGAACTGTTGGATTCCTTCCCCGAGGCACGCTTCAACATCGATCTGAAGCATCCGAACGCCATCACTCCGCTGGTGGACGTGATCCGCAAGCACAAGGCGGAACGGAGGGTCTGCGTCGGATCCTTCTCGCGATCGACGATCCACCGCTTCCGGTCCCTGCTGCCGGAGGTGCCCACCGCCGTGTCGATCACGGGCGTCGCGGCGATGACGATGGGCGCCATGTCGCCCGG
>DYZF01000222.1 GCA_020741375.1 Tessaracoccus flavescens | reverse complement strand
ACGAGGATGGTGGGCGTGGCGGTCGGATCCTCCTCCGCAAGGCGCAGCGCCAGTTTGCGGGCTCCGGCGACGGCGTGGGCGGACTCGATCGCGGGGATGATGCCCTCGGTGCGAGTTAGATCCCTGAACGCCTCCATGGCCTCGGCGTCGGTGACCGGTTCGTAGACGGCGCGGCCGGTGTCGGCCAGCCAGGCGTGCTCGGGGCCGACGCCCGGGTAGTCGAGGCCTGCGGAGATGGAGTGCGATTCGATCGTTTGGCCCTCTTCGTCCTGCAGGACGTAGGTGCGGGCACCGTGGAGCACGCCCGGGGACCCGGCTGTGATGGTGGCGGCGTGGCGGCCGGTGCTGATGCCGTCGCCCTCGGCCTCGAAGCCGTAGAGACGCACGGACTCGTCGTCGATGAAGTCGGCGAACATGCCGATGGCGTTGGAGCCGCCGCCCACGCAGGCCGCGACGTAATCCGGCAGGCCGCCGTGATTATCAAGCATCTGCTGGCGCGCTTCGGTGGAGATGACGCGCTGCAGTTCACGCACCATGTACGGGAAGGGGTGCGGGCCGCCGACCGTGCCGATGAGGTAGTGCGTGGTGTCGACGGTGGTGACCCAGTCGCGCATCGCCTCGTTCATGGCGTCCTTCAGCGTGCGCGAGCCGGCCGCGACCGCGTACACCTCGGCGCCCAACAGCTGCATGCGCGCCACGTTGAGGGCCTGACGCTTCGTGTCCACCTCGCCCATGTAGACGCGGCATTCCAAGCCGAGCAGCGCGGCGGCGGTGGCGGTGGCCACGCCGTGTTGCCCTGCGCCGGTCTCGGCGATGACGCGGGTCTTGCCCATGCGCTTGGTCAGCAGCGCTTGGCCGAGCACGTTGTTGACCTTGTGGGCGCCGGTGTGGTTGAGATCCTCGCGCTTGAGCAGGATCGTGGCGTTGCCGCACAGCTTCGAGTAGTTCGAGGCGACGGTGATCGGCGTGGGACGGCCGGCGTAATCGCGTTGCAGGCGTTCCAACTCGGCATGGAATTCTGGGTCTGCCTGTGCTTCGTCGAAGGCGAGGGTGAGTTCCTCGAGCGCGGCCATCAAGGCCTCGGGGACGAACTTCCCACCGAATCGGCCGAAATGGCCTCGGGCGTCTGGCACGCTCATGCGCGCTTCCTTCCTGCCTCCATGAACTCTGCGATCGCGGCGGTTGGGTTCCCGTGCTTGACGAGCGCCTCCCCCACCAGGATCGCGTCGGCTCCGTGAGCAACCACCGTGGCGACGTCGTCGGGAGCGAAGATTCCCGATTCCGCCACCTTGACTGCATCCGAGCCTATGCGCTCTGACAAGGCCCCGAAGTTGGCGAGGTCCACCTCGAGCGTCTTCAGGTTGCGGTTGTTGATGCCGATGAGTTCGAACCCGCCGGCGACGGCGCGGTCCACCTCCTCGGCGGTGTGCGCCTCCACCAAGGGCGTCAACCCGAGATCTGCGGCGAGTGCCCCGAAGTGGGCGAGTTCTTTGTCCGTCAGGGCCGCGACGATGAGCAGCACCAGGTCTGCCCCGTGGGCGCGCGCCTCGTAGAACTGGTAGTCGTCCACCATGAAGTCCTTGCGCAGGACGGGGATGTCCACCCGGGCGCGGACTGCATCCAGATCCGCAAGGCTGCCGCCGAAGCGTCGCTGTTCCGTGAGCACTGAGATGGCTGCGGCTCCGCCGTCGGCGTACGCGGCTGCCAAGGTATCGGGCTCAGCGATCTCCGCAAGATCCCCCTTGGACGGAGACTTCCGCTTCACCTCGGAGATCACCGCCAGTTCGGGCGCCCGGAAGCGCGGCATGGGGTTGATCGGCTCGTCGGCCGCCTCGGCGGCGCGAACCACGTCGGCGAGCGGTGTGAACGCCCTTCTGGCGTCTAGATCGAGGCGTACCCCGGAGATGATGTCGTCAAGGACCGTCACGGCTGGCCGAAGCCCATGACCTTCAGGACCATGGTGCCGATGCCGGCGATCAGGAGCAGCGCCGCCCCGATGCCGATGATGATCCAGTGCGGGCCGAAGGCGCCGATGGTGGCGAGGATGAAGCCGACGGCGGCGACGATGGAGCCAACCCACGCGGCCGGGCTACGGCCGTGGTGATAGTACTTCGCGGTACGCGCCATGAGTCACATGCCTTTCAGACGTTCGACGATTGAGCCTGAGCCTACCCTGACGGCGTCGATCGGTGCACGCCCTGTTCATCCGTCGGGTCGTCGCCCTCATCCATGGCCTGCCAGAAATCCACCGGACGGTCCCGATCGGAGCGGTGCCGCTTCTGCCACGTCGGCCCCCAGAGGACGAACCCGGCGCTGGCGATCGCCGTGATCACGAAGCCGACGAACGAAACCCATTCGCCCAGTTGGGCCGACCAGCCGGCGGCAGTCACGGCCAACACGGTCAGCAAAACCCCGAGGATACGCACGGCGCTGCCGCGCAGCATGAGCGACAACGCGATCCCGGCCAACAGCGCCAACGCCAACGCCCCGACCCGTGATTCACCGGCTTGTGCCGCGATGCCCGCCACCGCCGCACCGGCCAGCGCCACCACCGTCACGACGGCGCGTCCCATGGCCTTCATGCTCGCGCCATCGCCTCGGCGCGACCGATGGCGGTCACCACGGCGCGCGCCTTGTGCTGACACTCCGCGTCTTCCATCTCACCGACGGAGTCCGCCACGATTCCGGCGCCGGCTTGGACGTGCGCGACGCCGTCGGCCAGGACAGCGGTGCGGATCGCGATCGCGACGTCGGAGTTACCGGCGAAATCGAAGTACCCGACGACGCCGCCGTAGAGGCCGCGTCGCGACACCTCGAGCTCGTCGATGATCTCCATGGCCCGCACCTTCGGGGCGCCGGACAGGGTGCCGGCCGGGAAGCAGGCCAGGACGGCGTCGAGCGCGGTATGCCGGTCGTCGATGCGGCCGGAGACGGCGGCCTCCAAGTGCATGATGTGGCTGTAGCGGTGGATGTTCATGAACTCGTGCACCGTGACGCTGCCGGGCTCGCAGATGCGCCCAAGGTCGTTGCGCCCAAGATCCACCAACATGAGGTGCTCGGCGCGTTCCTTCGGATCGGCGAGCAGTTCCTCGGCCAGACGGTTGTCCTCTTCCACCGTGGCCCCGCGCGGACGCGACCCGGCGATGGGTCTGGTGGTGGCGACGCCGTCAGCGACGGTGACCAGCGCTTCCGGGCTGGAGCCCACCACGTCAAAGCCGGGCAGTCTGAGGAGGTACAGGTAGGGGCTCGGGTTGGTGAGTCTGAGCGCCCGGTACACATCGAGGGCGTCGGCCGAGGTGGGGATGTCGAAGCGTTGGGACACGACGATCTGGAAGGCCTCACCCGCCCGGATCTCCTCCTTGGCGGCCTCTACCATCGCCACGAATTCCTCGCTCGTGCGCTGGCGCTGGATCTCCGGCTGCCGCGGCTCGCCCTCCTGCGCCGTGAGTGGGTGGCGCGGGGCGCGGATCAGCTCGGCCATCTGTTCGACGGCGGCCACCGCACCGAAGTAGGCACGCTCGATGCCCTCGTCCGTGCCGTCGAAGTTGATCGCGTTGGCGATGAGCCACAGTTCGCCCTTGAGATGGTCGAGCACCGCCACCTCGGAACTGAGCATCATGACCAGTTCGGGGATCTGAAGCTCATCGACGGTGGTGTCCGGCAGCACCTCCAGGCGGCGAACCACGTCGTAGCCGAGGTATCCGACCATGCCGGCGTGGAAGGGGGGCAGGCCCGGCGTGACGGGCGTGGCCAGTTCGTCGAGGGTCCGGCGCAGTACCTCGAGCGGGTCGCCGTCGCCGTCGAGGCCGACCAGCTCGCGCCCGATCCACTCTGCCCGTCCGCGGTGTTCCGTCAGGGTTGCGGCGCTGCGGACGCCGACGAAGGAGTAGCGCGAGAACACCCCGGCCTCAGCCGATTCGAACAGGAAGGTGCCCTCACGCTGGCCGCAGAGGGCCTGGTAGGCGGCGATAGGCGTCAGGTCGTCGGCGAGAAACTTGGCGTAGACGCTGATCACTCGGCGGTCGGACGCGAGTCGCGTGAACTCCTCAAGGCTGGGGGTGATCCTCATGCGGTGGCCTCCAGCGGAGTGAAGAAGCAGGTGCGGTTGCCCGTGTGGCAGGCGGCCCCGGTCTGGTTCACCGTGAGCAGGATCGTGTCACGATCGCAGTCGAGCGCCACCGAGACAACCTCCTGCGTGTGTCCCGACGTCTCCCCCTTGACCCAGTACTCCTGCCGCGACCGCGACCAGTACGTGGCCCGGCCCGTCTCGAGCGTGCGCTGAAGAGCCTCCGGGTTCATCCAGGCCAGCATCAGCACCTCGCCGGTCTCGGCGTCCTGCGCGATGGCCGGAATCAGCCCGTCGGGGCTGAGCTTGAGGTCGAGGTCTGGGGCGTTGTTCATGGGGGTCATTCTGGCACCCTCTAGGCTGGGTGCATGAGCTTCGCCCAGCGCCAACGTTCGGCCCTCCTGTCCCTGATGCAGGAGCTCGGCCCCCACGCCCCCACCAAGTGCGAAGGCTGGGACACCCAAGATCTCGCCGCGCACCTGCACATCCGCGAGCGTCGCCTCGATGCCCTGCCCGGCATCGGATCCGAGCGGTTCGCGGATCGCACCGAGCGGATTCAGATGGAGACCCTCCACTCGAAGGGCTACCCTGCCCTGCTTGAGGAACTCCATCGCCCGGGATGGATCATGCGTCCCCTCGACAAGCTGGTCAACACGTCCGAGTTCTTCATCCACCACGAGGATGTTCTGCGCGCCAACGGCCGTTCGCAGACCCTGACACCGGCCGAGCAACAGGAACTGTGGCCCATCGTCAAGGTGCTGGCACGCAAGGCTCAGGTGGCGTACAAGGGCCGCGTGGTGCTGACGCGCACCGACAAGGCCGCCGAAGTCCCCATGGGTCAAGGCGACCGCCCGGTGCGGGTGAGCGGACTGCCGTCCGAGTTGCTGCTCTACTTCAGCGGACGCGACGCCGACGTGACGGTCTCGGCCGAGCCCGACGCCGAGGCCGCGTGGCGCAAAGCCATCGGCGCCCTCTGACGGACCGACGCCCAACACCGTCTTCCACCCGTTGCCGGGCGGCTTGATGAAGAACACGGCGGGCAGGGCCACCAGAGTGAACCTGAGGGCGGCGAGCAACAGCGGAGGGTAGCCCTCCATGCCGATCTTGGCGCCGACGAAGTTGACGCCCCAGATCAGCACGACGATGGCCGCTAGGACGACGTCGCGTCGCGGCACTTACGTCAGCTTCGCCAAGATGAGTTCGCGCACCTTCGCCGCGTCGGCCTGACCCTTCATCGCCTTCATGACCTGCCCGATGAGAGCACCGGCCGCGGCCACCTTGCCGTCGCGAATCTTGTCCGCTACATCCGGGTTGGCTGCGATGACCTCGTCGACGGCGGCGCTGAGGGCACCCTCATCAGAGACGACGGCCAGTCCGCGCTTCTCCACCACCTCAGCGGGTTCGCCTTCGCCGGCGAGCACGCCCTCGATGACCTGGCGGGCCAGCTTGTCGTTGACCTGCCCCTCGTCGATGAGTTTCTGCACAGCGGCCACCTGGGCGGGTGTGATGGGCAACTCGTCGAGCTCCATCCCCGCTTCGTTGGCGCGGCGCGCCAGCTCGGTGACCCACCACTTGCGGGCGGCGGGGGCGTCAGCGCCGGCCGCGACCGTCTCCTCGACGAGGGACAGTGCGCCGGAGGCGACGATGGAACGGAAGTCGATGTCGGAGAAGCCCCACTCGGCCTGGAGGCGGGCACGGTGCTGAGCCGGCGGCTCCGGCAGGGTGGCGCGCAGCTCTTCCACCCACTCGCGTGAGGGCGCGATGGGCATGAGGTCCGGTTCCGCGAAGTAGCGGTAGTCCTCGGCGTCAGACTTCGGGCGGCCCGGCGAGGTGCTGCCGTCGCCCTCATGGAAGTGCCGGGTCTCCTGAGTCACTGCACCGCCCGCGTCGAGGATCGCGGCCTGACGGCCCATTTCGAAGCGGATTGCCCGCTCGACGGAGCGCAGGGAGTTGACGTTCTTGGTCTCGGTGCGGGTGCCGAGCTTCTCGGCACCGATCTCGGCGAGTGACACGTTGGCGTCGCACCGCAGCGACCCCTGCTCCATCCGAGCATCGGAGACATCGAGCGCCTTGACCATCTCACGCAGGTGCGCGACGTAGGCCTTGGCCACTTCAGGGGCCTTGGCCCCGGCGCCACGAATGGGCTTGGTGACGATCTCGATGAGGGGAACGCCGGCGCGGTTGTAGTCGATCAGCGAGTAGTCCGCCCCCGTGATGCGGCCGGTGGTGCCGCCCATGTGGGTGGCCTTGCCCGCGTCTTCCTCCATGTGGGCCCGCTCGATCTCGACGCGGTAGGTTTCGCCCTCGACCTCCAGATCGACGTACCCGTTGAAGGCGATCGGCTCGTCATACTGCGAGGTCTGGAAGTTCTTGGTCATGTCCGGGTAGAAGTAGTTCTTCCGGGCCATGCGGCACCACTCGGCGATCTCGCAGTTGAGCGCCAAGCCGATACGGATTGCGGATTCCACCGCCTTGCCGTTGATCACCGGGAGCGATCCGGGCAGCCCCAGACAGACGGGGCACACGTGCGTGTTGGGTTCGCCGCCGAACTCGTTGACGCAGCCGCAGAACATCTTGGTGTTGGTGTTCAGTTCGACGTGCACCTCGAGGCCCATGGTGGGCTCGTAGCGGGTGAGCAACTCGTCGTAGTCCATGAGCTCGGTCATGCGGATTCCTCCATCTTGCTCAGCAGCGGGCCGCCCCAACGCTCTTCGAGAGCGCGCTCGAGCACTCCACCGACGCGGTAGACGCGGTCGTCGGCCATCACCGGGGCCATCACCTGCAGGCCAACCGGGAGACCGTCGTCGCTCAGGCCGACGGGGAACGATCCGGCGACGTTGCCCGCCATGTTGGACGGGATGGTGCACAGATCGGCCTTGTACATGGCCATGGGATCCTGCATGCGCTCGCCGATCTTGAACGCGACGGTGGGCGTCGTGGGCGAGACCAGCACGTCACACTCCTCGAAGGCGCGCTCGAAGTCGCGTTGGATGAGGGTGCGGACCCGCTGGGCGGAGCCGTAGTAGGCGTCGTAGTAGCCGGCGGACAGGGCGTAAGTGCCGATGATGATGCGGCGCTTGCCCTCGCGGCCGAAGCCGTCAGCGCGCGTCAGGTTCATCACCTCTTCGGCAGAGGAGCTGCCGTCGTCGCCGGTGCGGAGGCCGTAGCGCATGCCGTCGAAGCGAGCCAGGTTGCTGGACAGTTCGGCGGGCTGGATCAGATAGTAGGCGGGCAGCGCGTACTCGAAGGCGGGGCAGCTCACCTCGACCACTGTCGCGCCCTGCGCGCGCAGAACGTCGACGGCTTCGTTGAAGCGGGCCTCGACGTCGGCTTCGTAGCCGTCACCGCCGAGCTCCTTGACGACGCCGACGGTGATGCCGTCCAGATCGTGGCTCAGCGCGGCCGACACCAGGTCCGCGACGGGGCGGTTGATCGACGCCGAATCCATCGGGTCGTAGCCGCTGATGACTTCTTGGAGCAGCGCGGCGTCGAGCACCGTGCGGGCGCAGGGGCCGGGCTGATCGAGGCTGGACGCCATGGCGATCAGGCCGTAGCGCGACACGTTGCCGTAAGTGGGCTTCACGCCGACGGTGCCCGTGACGGACCCGGGCTGGCGGATGGAGCCGCCGGTGTCGGAACCCACTGCCAACGGCGTCATGAACGACGCAACGGCGGCGGACGAGCCGCCACCGGAGCCTCCCGGGATCCGTTCGGGATCCCACGGGTTGCGGGTGGGGCCGAAGTAGGAGGTTTCGGTGGACGAGCCCATGGCGAACTCGTCCATGTTGGTCTTGCCGACGATGACGAGGCCGGCAGCGCGCAGCTTGGCCACAACGGTCGAGTCGTAGGGGGGAATCCATCCCTCCAACATCTTGGAGCCGCACGTCGTGGGGAAATCCGTGGTGCAGAAGTTGTCCTTGACCGCGATCGGGATGCCGGCCAGCGGCCCCAGCGGTTCGCCCGCGGCGCGGCGCGCGTCGATCTCCGCGGCTGCTTGGAGGGCGCCGTCGTGATCGACGGCGAGGAAGACGTTCAGCGTGGGGTTCAGTTCGTCGATGCGAGCCAAGCACGCACGGGTGAGCTCGACAGACGTGAGTTCCCCTGCGGCCATGAGGCGGCTGAGTTCAGCTGCAGATTTGTGGATGATCGACATCAGTCCTCCCCCAAGATTTGAGGAACTCGGAATCGGCCGTCTTCCGCATCGGGTGCGCCGGAGAGGGCCTCCTCATTAGTGAGCGAGGGCCGCACGACGTCGTTGCGGAAGACGTTGCTCATGGGCACCGCGTGAGTGGAGACGGGAACGTCCGGGGTGGCCACCTCGGACACCCGCGCCACAGAGTCGAGGATGACGTTGAGTTCTGGCGCCAGGGCTGCGCACTCCTGCTCGCTGAGCCGGATGCGCGCCAAGGCACCCAGACGGGCGACCTCGTCGGCGGTGATAGCCACTTGGGGACTCCTTCGGTTGGCGGACGCCATCATCCTAGTGAGCAAGGCCACAGACGGCACACCACGCCCAACCGGGCCTGAG